>CAUJKI010000192.1 GCA_963205015.1 Pseudomonadota bacterium | reverse complement strand
CGCTGACCATTGGATGCATAGCGGCCACCAGTGCTCTAGAAGTTATTAGTTGTGAGTCTTGAGTTCGGCATCGCGATTGCCCGGGACAACGGTTGTAGTGCTCAACGGACTCATTGAGTTGAATATGTCAACAGACTCTCGGCGTTCGGATAGCGATGCCTCGACCTTCAACGGAATGCGAGTGCGCACAAGGTGCCGGAGAGTCGCAATGGAGAACCTCGAGAAATGAGCAGTTTCGGAATCCTCTCGTACGGTGCATATGTTCCATCCACGCGGCTGCAGCGCAAGGCAATAGCGGCATCGAATAGTTGGTTCAACTCATCGCTGCGCGCGTTCGCGCAAGGCGAGCGCGCGATCGGCGGTTGGGATGAGGACGTGATTACGATGGGCGCTGAAGCCGCCCGAGAATCCCTCGTCGGCTTTGATCCTGCTCAGGTTTCGTCGATCGTGCTCGCCTCGACCACATTGCCATTCGCGGACCGTCAGAACTCGGGGGTAATCCGAAGCGCGCTCATGCTGCCGACACCGGTACGCACCGCGGACACTACCGGAAGTCTGCGTTCGGCTACCACTGCGCTCGTGGAGGCACTCGTCGGATCCGCCGACGGCTCGACGCTCGTTATCGGGTCTGACGCTCGCAAAGCCAAGGCCGGTAGCAGGCAGGAAATGCTCTATGGAGATGGCGCCGCAGCGGTGCTCGTCGGTTCCGGCGAACCCGTGGCGAGACTCATCGGCGCCGCCTCGGAAACCGTCGACTTCGTTCAGCAGTATCGACAGGCAGGTCGCAGCTACGACTATTGCTGGGAAGAGCGCTGGATTCGGGATGAAGGCTACTTCAAGATTGTGCCGCAAGCGATCAGTGCGGCTTTAAAGACGGCGGGTGTCGAAGCGTCGACGATAACGCACTTTTGCATGCCGACGACGCTCGGCAAAGTCGGAGCCGCGGTTGCGAAAAGATGCGGGCTGCCGAGGACATCTGTGCGCGATACGCTGGGCGACGTATGCGGCGACACCGGCGCTGCACATCCGCTCATGATGCTGATCGATGCGTTGCAGGATTCGCGATCAGGGGATCGAATCCTTCTTGTAGCGTTTAGCGGAGGCTGCGACGCTATGGTCTTCGATGTCGTTCGCACAGGTGCCACGCAGGCGCCCCGCGGCGGTGTCAAGGGCGCCCTCGCGCGTCGCCGTGAGGATTCAAATTACATGCGTTACCTCTCCCTGAACAACCTTGTGGATCTCGAACGAGGCATGCGTGCCGAAGTCGATAAGGCCACTCCACTCACCGTGCTTTATCGTAACCAAGACATGATCCAAGGGCTTGTGGGCGGTATGTGCCGCAACTGCGGTACGGTGCAATATCCGCGCCAACGGTACTGCGTGAACCCAAACTGCAACGCTCTCGACAGCCAGGACGACTACGGATTCGCGTCTCGCACCGGAAAAGTGATGTCGTTTACGGCTGATTATTTGACCTACAGTCCAGATCCGCCAACGTACTTTGGCATGGTGGAGTTTGACGGGGGCGGAAGGATGATGATGGACTTTACTGACGTAGACCCTGAAAAAATGGAAGTTGGACTGCCGGTGCGCGTTATGTTTCGTGTTAAGGACTACGATGACAATCGCGGGTTCCGCCGATACTTCTGGAAAGCAGCCCCGAGAGCAGCCTAATCTGCATGGAGCGCTAGCCACAGTATGGGGCAAAGGAGTGTAACGAGATGGCAACAGGTATCAGAGACAAGGTCGTCGTCCTTGGGATGGGATGCTCGAAATTTGGCGAACGGTGGGACGCGAATGCCAGCGATCTCATGGTCGAGGCTTTCGAGGAGGCACTAAAGGACGCGAACATCGAACGCAAGCAGATTGAAGCCGCATGGTTCGGAACTGGAATCGAAGAGCAGCATGTAGGTAAGTCCGGCGTGCCGCTTGCGATGACGCTGCGACTGCCGTACATCCCGGTGAGCCGTGTCGAGAACTATTGCGCCACGGGCACCGAGGCGTTTCGGGGTGCTGTCTACGCGGTCGCTTCGGGCGCTTGCGACATCGCGCTTGCGCTCGGTGTCGAGAAGCTGAAGGACACTGGTTACGGGGGTCTGCCGCAGAGGACGCGAGGCTCGCTCAATGATCTCTTTTGGCCAAACTTCTCGGCGCCGGGTTCGTTCGCGCAACTCGCGGCTGCGTATCGAGCGAAGCACGGCGTCGACAAGAAGGATCTGAAGCGTGCGATGGCGCACATTTCGGTGAAGAGTCATGCAAATGCGGCAACAAATACGAAGGCTCATCTGAGAAATCAGATCACCGAGGACGATGTGCTCAATGCGCCAATGATTGCGGAGCCGCTCGGACTCTATGACTGCTGCGGTGTGTCCGACGGATCTGCGTGCGCAATCTTGACGACGCCAGACGTTGCGAGGGGTTTGGGAAAGAAGGACCTCGTGGCCGTGAAGGCGCTGCAGCTTGCGGTGTCGAACGGTCAGGAAGTTCAGTTTGGCGACTGGGACGGCTCTTACTTTGCGACTACGCGCATAGCGGCAGCTCGCGCTTACAACGAAGCAGGGATTTCAAAGCCGCGTGAGCAGATCTCGCTAGTCGAGGTGCACGACTGCTTCTCAGTAACGGAGCTTGTCACGATGGAAGACCTGCAACTTTCTCCCGAGGGGGGGGCGATTCGTGACGTGCTTGACGGCTTCTACGACGCATCGGGCAAGCTGCCGTGCCAGATTGATGGTGGCTTGAAGTGCTTCGGCCACCCGATCGGTGCGTCCGGTCTGCGTATGATTTATGAGATGTATCTACAGCTGCAGGGTCGTGCAGATGAGCGCCAGCGCGGCGGCCCGGTCTTTGGCATGACGCACAATCTCGGCGGATTCCCCAGTCAGAACGTCTCGTCGATCGCGATTGTGGGACAGTACGGCGCCTGAGGCGAGTTCCGGACACGCATAAGCCGCCTGAGTAGCGGGCGCTTCGCGTTCCGGCTGCCTTTTGCTTTCGCGCGCTTTGCCTGATCGAATCGACCGGCTCGAGGGCTGTCGCCCTAGCCCGGACATTTCATCAGTAGGCCCGGAGCGCCGCTTTCCCGCCCGCTGATCGAGTGCGAAGCATCGGGCGGTCTCTCGAACGATGCGCCGAGGCCGATTTCGCTGCTCGCAGAGACACCACCCCCTACCCCCGTTGTTTTTCAACGTGCCGGCGACAGCACTCGGTGCGCTCTATGGACTCGAGCCGGCCAGTGGCGGGCAGCGACGACGAACACCTCGCGCATCGGATGGTGCGAGGCGAGCATCAGGCGGATGCGGCGCGTGTTGCGCAGGATCGCCGCGCCGATCTTGAGCAGGCGCACGCGGATCGTGCTGGGCGCGGTAGTCGACGACAATTATCTTGGCCGGTCGGCCAAGATAGTTGACGCCAGACACCGCGTCCCGCTCGAGTTCGGTGCCCACGAGTGCGATTCGGCGCAACCGGTGCATCAAGGTGTAGGCGAGCGCGGCCAGCAGCAGCCGGAACTGGTTGGCCTCGAACCGATGGCAGCTCGCGCGCGTGCCGAACAGATCGAGCTGCGCCTCCTTGATCCGGTTCTCGGCCTCGCCGCGCGCGCAGTACAGCTCGTCGTACAGCAC
>CAUJKI010000191.1 GCA_963205015.1 Pseudomonadota bacterium | reverse complement strand
ACCGACGAGGCTGCCGGCAAGCCATCGCTCGGGTGCGAGCAGGGCGAGTGCCCGCCGGTAGGTCGTAACGATGCTCACGCGCGGCGACGGCGCGGACGTCTCCTCGCCGCTCGCCTCGGCCTGTGCCTCGGTTGGCGCCTCGATAGCTTCGCTCATGCCGGGTTCCGCTTCGGGAGGGAGGTCTTGTTTCTGCGATGCCGATGCGCGCGCCGGTCCTGGAACGTCAGCCAGGCGAACACGCCCGGCATGAACCACGGCTTGCCGTTGTAGAAGGGCACGGCCGGGGGCGGGCGCATGTCGAGCGCGGACGCGCCACGATCCTCGCCGAGGATCTGCCATGCGGCCTTCTGCCCGGCCCAGCGCGCCCACACCACACCCGAGCCGCAGTAGCCCGCAGCATAGCGCATACCCTGCCGCGAGAAGATACGCGGGATCATGTCGCGGTTCATGGCGACATGGCCGAACCAGCTATGGGTGAGCTCGACATCATCGAGTTCTGGGAAGATGTCGATCAGCGCCTGGCGCAAATGATCGGTCGGCCAGGTCGGATCACCGGTGATCGTGCCATCGCGACCACCGAAGAGAATGCGCCGGCCGTCGGGCGAGGGCCGGTAATAGTAGTGAAGCTTGCGCGTCTCGGAGAGCATCATGCGTTTCGGCATGAGCTGGCGCATCAGATTGTCGGAGAGCGGCGCCGTCGCGATGATGCGGCTTCTGACGGGCACCATGCGCCGGCGGAGCCAGCGGTCCGAGCGGTCCGTATAGCCGTTCGTGCCGGTGATCACGTGGCGGGCGCGCACGCGGCCGCGCGCCGTCTCCACCTCGTAGTCGAGCCCGTCACTGCGAATGCTGTGGACGGCCGTCTCGCCATGGACGATCGCGCCAGCCGCCAGCGCAAGGCGCAGCATTCCCGCATGCAGCTTCGCGGGGTGCAGCCCGCCGATGTCCGTGCGCACCGCACCGCCATGATAATAGTCGGTGCCGAGATAGTTGCGCTGCTCGGCGCGCGGCACGGCATAGGCGTCGATACCCGTGCGTGCCTTGAGCATGTCCGCCTCGCGGGCGAGGCGCTCGTAGTCGCCCACCGTCGAGGCCCCGGCAAAGCGGCCGGTCACGGCGAATTCACAGTCGATACCCTCGCGCGCGATGAACTCAGCCAAGTCCTCGCGCGCCGCCTTGGCCTCGAGAAGCAGAGCGCGCGCCGTCGCTTCGCCGAACTTCTTGGAGAGGTCGTCGAACGACGGCCTCAGATTGCCGCTCGCGATACCGCCGTTGCGGGTGGAGGCGCCCTCGCCCGGGCGCATCTTGTCGAAGACCTGAACGCTGCGCCCGGCGCGGGCGAGCGTGATCGCGGCAGAAAGCCCGGTGTAGCCGGCCCCGACGATCACGACATCGGACATCGAGCGCACGGGCTCGCGTGGCAGCGTCGCCGGAGGCGCGGCCTCCCACCAGTAGGGATCGGATCGGATCATCGCGGATTTCGATGGCTGCTCGGGTTGTATTGGACGCGGCAAGCCGCGCCCTCGTACGAATATCGAAACGCGCAAGAACGCAAAATGATTGACCGTTTGAAGTCAATCATTTTGCGCCTGCCGTGCTGCGGCGTTGGAACCCGGCGCCGGCGCCTTAGAAGTTCATCTGAGTGGTCGCCGGCACCCAGCGATAGCTCGTCGCCGTCTTTTCGACCCAGCCGACCGCCGGGAATGGCATGTGGTATCCAACGACGGGAAGCTTGTCCGCCGAGACCATGTCGAAGATGCGCCGGCGCGTTGCGACGGCCGCGTCCTTGTCCTGGTCGAAGGCCACATACCAATCCGGCTGCTGGACGGACAGGACATAATGATTGGCCGTGTCGGCCCAGTTCACGAGCCGCTTTCCCTCGCTCTCGATGTGGAAGGCGAGCATTCCCGGCGAGTGTCCGAACGCAGGGATGGCGCGGATACCACCGACAATCTCGGCGTCCTCCTTGATCATGGCCGCCTTCTCGCCGAGCGGGGCGGCAAATTGCATGAAGATATCCCGCGTGCCTTTGCGGGCATCAGGAATGTTCTCGCCCTTGTTCCAGTAGTCGAACTCCCGTGCCCCAAAAACATAGCGAGCGTTCGGGTACACCGGCTTGCCATCGACCAGCAGCCCGCCAACGTGATCGGGATGGCCGTGAGAGATCACCACCACATCCACCTGCTCGGGCTGATAGCCGGCAGTGACGATGAGTTGCGAGAGATGCCCTGTGGTTGGCGCTCGTCCCTTGGGATTGCCAGCGTCGAAGAGCACAAGTTCTTTGCCGGTATTGACCAGCGTCACCACGAACTGGTTCTCGTGCCGCGTTGCCGGCAGGCCGTGTGCCGTGACGAGCGCCTGCACCGCCTCGGGCGTCTGGTTGTTGCCGAACGTCGGGTGAGGGCCGGGCCCCTGGACATAGCCATCGAGAATGTTCGTCACCTCGAAGGCGCCGAGCTTGAAACGATAGATTGAAGGGCGCGAGACGCCGAGCATCGGCGCCGCCGCCTGAGCGGCATATGGCACAGCACTGGTGAGAGCGCCGAGCGCGGCGGCGCCACCAGCCAGCTTCAGCGCATCGCGGCGCGTCAACGGACCATGCTTTGTCATTTTTTCCATTCCTCCCTTGTTCTTCAGATATGTCGCGCCGCGAGGCATCCGATGATGTCCTGCGGTGGCACGCCAGTCGTTACGGCGGCGACACTCTAGCCGCCTTCGCGCGCCCTTTCGATGGCGTGGCCTTGCCGGAATGCGCCTCATGACTTGAACAATCCGTGAGGTTCGTCGCGATGCAGCAAAGCCTCGTAGCGGCGCGCGACACGGCGGCTAGCCTTTGGTCGCGGCTCGGCCGCAGCGGCTTGACGACCTCCCGGCGACGGCGCAGGATCGGTCCGCATACTCATTTGAAGTTTCAGGGGCTTGCTCTGCCGCATGATGCCGGCAGTCGCCCGCCGAACTGCCGAGGAGACCCGCAGAGCAGACCAAATCCCACGCAACGCACAAAGAAGAATACCGAACCGGAGGACGCCGAATGATCAAACTCTCGCTGACCGTCAACGGGCGCCGCGTCGCCGCGGACATCGATCCGCGCACTCTGCTCGTCGATTTCCTGCGCAACAATCAGCGCCTGACGGGTACCCATGTCGGCTGTGACACCAGCCAGTGCGGCGCCTGCACGGTCCATCTCGATGGCCGCTCGGTGAAGGCCTGTGCCGTTCTTGCCGCATCATGCGAAGGCGCTGAGGTCGTCACCATCGAAGGCCTCTCCAACGGCACGACCCTGCACCCCATGCAGGAGGCCTTCCGCGAGCACCACGCACTTCAATGCGGCTTCTGTACGCCCGGAATGATCATGGCTGCGGTCGATATCGTGAACCGCAATGGTTCGAGCCTCGACGAGGCGATCATCCGCCAGGAGCTCGAGGGCAACCTCTGTCGCTGTACCGGCTATCACAACATCGTCCGTGCGATCGAAACCGGCGCCGCCGCCATGGCGGGCGCCAAGATCGCAGCCGAGTAGTGTGACAGGCGGACAGGAGACATTCCCATGACAGATCAGGGCATTGGCGCTTCGGTCAAGCGCAAGGAAGACCTGCGTTTCATCACTGGCAAAGGACAGTACGTCGACGACATCAACCGGCACGGCCAAGCCTATGCGGTCTTCGCCCGCTCGCCGGTCGCGCACGCGACGATCAACAGCATCGACGTGAGCGAAGCGCTCGCTTCACCCGGCGTGCTCGGCGTCTACACGGGCGCAGACCTCGCCGCGGATAAGATCGGCGGCCTCATCTGCGGTTGGATGATCCACTCCAAGGACGGCTCGCCGATGAAAGCGGGCGCGCACCCGGCGCTGGCGCAGGGCAAGGTCCGCTACGTCGGCGATCACGTCGCAGTCGTCATTGCCGAGACGCTCGATCAAGCCAAGGATGCTGTAGGGCTCATCCAGGTGGACTACGGCGAGTTGCCGGCCGTCGTCGACGTCGCGACGGCGCAGGCCGCCGGCAAAGCCCAGATCCACGACGAAGCGCCGAACAATACGGTCTATCAGTGGCACCTCGGCGACAAGGACGCAGTGGACGTGGCCTTCTCGAAAGCCGCGCACGTGACGAAGCTCGGCATCGTCAACAACCGTCTCGTGCCGAATGCCATGGAACCGCGCGCCGCGATCGGCGACTACGACGCCGGTCAGGACCAGTTCACGCTCTACACGACGAGCCAGAACCCGCACGTCGCCCGTCTCGTGCTCTCCGCCTTCATCGGCATTGCACCGGAGAACAAGCTGCGCGTCATCGCTCCCGATGTCGGCGGCGGCTTCGGCTCGAAGATCTTCATCTATGCCGAGGAGACCGTCTGCATCTGGGCGGCAAAGAAGGTCGGCCGGCCCGTGAAGTGGGTCGCCGAGCGCACGGAAGCCTTCCTCGCCGACGCGCATGGTCGCGACCACGTCACCACGGCGGAGCTCGCGCTCGACGCGAGCGGCAAGATCCTGGCGTTGCGGGCAAGCACCAAGGCGAACCTCGGTGCCTATCTCTCGACGTTTGCATCGTCCGTGCCGACGTACCTCTACGCGCCGCTGCTCTCGGGCCAGTACGACATCCCGGCCATCTACTGCGAGGTCGATGGCGTCTACACGACGACGACACCCGTCGATGCCTATCGCGGCGCCGGCCGGCCCGAAGCAACTTACGTCGTCGAGCGGTTGATCGAAGTCGCCGCCCGCGAGACCGGCCGCGACCCGGCCGAGTTCCGCCGGCAGAACTTCATCAAGGCGTTCCCGCACCAGACGCCGGTGATCATGGCTTACGATGCGGGCGACTACGCCGCCTGCCTCGACAAGGCGCTCGCGATGGCCGACTACAAGGGCCTTGCCGCACGCAAGGCGGCGAGCGCCAAGGCCGGCAAGCTGCGGGGCTTGGGCTTTTCGGCCTACATCGAGGCGTGCGGCATCGCGCCCTCGCGTGCGGTCGGCTCGCTCGGTGCCGGCGTCGGACTCTGGGAGAGCGCGGAGATCCGTGTGAACCCGGTCGGCACGATCGAAGTGCTGACCGGATCGCACAGCCACGGCCAGGGTCATGAGACGACCTTCGCCCAGGTCATTGCGTCCAAGCTCGGCGTGCCCATCGAGCAGGTCTCGATCGTCCACGGCGATACCGACAAGGTGCAGATGGGCATGGGCACGTACGGCTCGCGCTCCGGCGCGGTCGGTGCCTCGGCCATCGTCAAGGCCTCCGAGAAGATCATCGCCAAAGGCAAACGCGTCGCAGCGGCCTGCATGGAGCTGCCGGAGGACGGTGTCGACTTCGAGAACGGCGAGTTCCTCGGTCGCGGCACCAACAAGAAGATGACCTTCGGCGAGGTGGCGCTGCAGGCCTATGTCGCCCACAAGTTCGATCCCGAGGTGATCGAGCCGGGGCTCAAGGAAGGCTCGTTCTACGATCCGAAGAACTTTACGTTCCCCTCGGGCGTGCACATTGCCGAGATCGAGATCGACCCGGAGACGGGCCACACGACAATCGACCGCTGGACCGCGGTCGACGACTTCGGCATCCTCATCAATCCGATGATCGTCGAGGGCCAGGTGCATGGCGGCATCGCGCAGGGCGTCGGTCAGGCGCTGCTCGAGCACACCGTCTACGACGAGAACGGCCAGCTCCTCACCGGCAGCTTCATGGACTACGCCATGCCGCGCGCCGATGACCTGCCGTCGTACAAGGTCGCGATGAGCAGCACGCCCTGCCCGTCCAATCCGCTCGGCGTGAAAGGATGTGGTGAAGCGGGCGCCATCGCGGCGCCGGCGGCACTCATGAATGCGATCACTGACGCCCTTGGACACGAGAACATCGCGATGCCAGCGACGCCACAGGCTGTCTGGCGTGCGGCACAGGCAACGACGCGCAAGCAGGCGGCGGAATAAGGGAGGATACCATGCAGGCTTTCGACTATCGCCGCCCGGGCACAGTCAACGAGGCGGATCTCGCACTCAAGGCAGCGCCCGGCGCCAAGCTGCTCGCGGGCGGCCAGACGCTTCTGCCGACCATGCGGCTGCGCCTTGCGACTCCGGACACGGTGATCGATCTTTCGGCAATCGCGTCGCTCAAGGGTATTGCGCGCAAGGATGGCAGTCTCGCCATCGGCGCCATGACCACGCACGCCGCCGTCGCCGAATCGGCCGATGTGAAAAGCGCCATACCCGGCCTCGCCCGACTTGCAGGCGGCATCGGCGATCCGCAGGTGCGCCACCGCGGCACGATCGGCGGATCGGTCGCCAACAACGACCCCGCGGCCGACTACCCGGCGGCTGTCCTCGCCCTCGGTGCCACGCTAAACACGTCGAAGCGTAGCATTCCCGCGGACAGCTTCTTCCAGGGCCTGTTCACGACGGCGCTCGAGGAGAACGAGATCCTGACTGAGATCATGTTCCCGGTCCCGCAGAGCTTCGTCTACGCGAAGTTCGATCAGCCAGCTTCGCGCTTCGCCCTCGTCGGCGTTGCCGTCGCCCGCACTGCGGGCGAGGTGCGCGTGGCGGTGACGGGCGCCGGCCAGGGTGGCGTCTTCCGCTGGGCGGAGGCCGAGAAGGCGCTCTCGGCGAACTTTGCAGCCTCGGCGCTCGACAGCGTCAAGCTCGATCCGTCGAACGTGATGTCGGATGTGCACGCGAGTGCCGACTACCGCGCCCATCTCGTCGGCGTAATGGCACGCCGGGCAGTAGCGGGTTGATCCATGCTTCCCCTTCTCCCCGTTCTTACGGGGAGAAGGCATGAAAGAGGCGTTAACCCCCTCCCAGCAGCAGCCCGCGGCACTAAAGAGCTAAGCAGCCCGATCTTCTTCGGTGCGCTGGCTCGCGGGGAGCTGCCAGGCCGGGAAGCCGAAGACATTCGGGAAGGTCAGCAGATCGCGCTCGCGCGCACGCCGCTCGCCGTTCTCCGGGCCGCGCACTTCGCCGTCGAAGGCCCGCAACGCCGTGACAACGCGCTGCGAATATTCCGCATAGTCGCGCAGCATCGCCTGCCAGAATCGCGCCTGGGCGACGATGAGATCCTGCGGGCTGCGGCATTGGACAATCTCGCTTGGAATGTCCAGGTAGGCCTTCGCCCGCCGCCCCGCGAGCGAGGCGAACTCGAGATTCGCACAGGCAGCGCATTTCATCATTGGCGCGGCGGCCTTCGCCGCGTGCTCGGTGGATGCGATCAGCTTTTGGAACGGCTCGCTTTCGGACCGGCCCGGCTGGTGCTGCTTCGGATTGGTCATGACGCCGCACTCCTCATTGGCCCGGCTCCATTCTCGGGACCGGCGCCGGCCCCCGCATGGTGCCAGCATTAACTATAATATACCAGCTCCGGCACTTGCGCATTGATCTAGCGCAAGTGCCGGACCGGAAAGGCGAATGAGGATTTTTGAAGGCGTCCGGACCGGTCAGGCCTTGCCAACGCCTGCCATGTAGTCGGCGAGGAGCTGCTCGGAGATGCGGCCGGGCTGATAATGGTACGGGCCTATCTCTCGCACAGGCGTCACCTCGGCCGCCGAGCCGGTGATGAAGCACTCCGAAAAGCTCGACAGCTCCTCCGGCATGATCCGGCGCTCGACGACCTCGAGGCCGCGCCGGCGCGCGAGCTCGATGGTGGTATTGCGGGTGAGGCCGTCGAGGAAGCAGTCGGCGATCGGCGTGTGGATCCGTCCCTCGGCGACGAAGAAGATGTTG
>CAUJKI010000190.1 GCA_963205015.1 Pseudomonadota bacterium | reverse complement strand
TCGAGATCGAGGACGGCGACCGGATTGCGATGGGCAACGAGCGCGGCGAGATCCGTATCACAGCCCAAGCCTATGACGGCGTGCAGCGCGGCGTGGTGATCGTCGAGGCCATTCCGCCGAACGAGCAGTTCGAGGGTGAGGTCGGTCTCAACACGCTGACCGGCGCGGACCGCATCGCGCCGTTCGGCGGCGCCGCCTTCCATGACAATCATGTCTGGATACGGCGGGCGCTTCGTGACTGAGCGCGCGGATGTGGTGATCGTCGGCGGCGCCGCGGTCGGCAGCGCGACGGCGGTATTCCTGCGCCGCGAAGGCTTCACTGGCCGGATCGTCGTCGTCGAGAAGGACCCGAGCTATCAGTGGTGCGCGACCGGCCGCTCCGTCGCCTCAGTACGGCGGCAGTTCTCGACGCGCGAGAATATCGAGCTCTCGACGTTCGGATGGCAGTACTTCAGCCGGATCAAGCAGGAATACGGGCACGAGGCGGATATCGGACTTGTCGAGCGCGGCTATGCGATCATGGCGAGTGCGGAGGGGGCGGGTGTGCTGCGCGCCAATGTCGCGCTTCAGCGGAGTCTCGGTGCGGATGTCGAGTTGTTGGCGCCGGACGCCCTCAAGGCGCGCTTTCCCTGGCTGGCGGTCGATGATCTCTCAGGTGCGGGCTGGGGCCACTCCGGTGAGGGCTGGGTGGACCCGCACGCGCATCTCGCGCTCATGCGCAAGCGCGCGATCTCCGAAGGCGTGAGCTATCTCGCGGACGAGGTGGTGGGCATCGATGTCACGGGCAGCGCGGTCGCCGGTGTGCGGCTCGCTTCAGGCGGCGCCATTGCGACACGCACGATCGTGTGCGCGGCGGGCTGGCATTCGCGCAAGGTCGCGGGCCTCGTGGGTATCGATCTCCCTGTACGGCCGAGAAAGCGCTACGTTTTCGTGATCGACTGCCCGACGCCCGTTCCGGGCGCGGGCCTGATGATCGATCCGAGCGGCGTCTACTTCCGGCCCGAGGGGCGCTATCACATCACGGGCGTCGCGCCGCCGGAGGACGAGGACCCCGATGCCGAGGATTTCGACATCGAGGACGGCTATTTCGAGCGCCTGATCTGGCCGACGCTCGCACATCGCGTGCCGACCTTCGAGACGCTGAAGGTCGTGAATGCCTGGTGCTGTCACTACGATCTCAGCACGCTCGACCACAACGCGATCCTCGGGGGTCATCCAGACGTGGCGGGTTTCCTGCTCGCGTGCGGGTTCTCAGGTCACGGCCTGCAGCATTCGCCGGGGATCGGGCGCGCCATGGCCGAGCTGATCGTGCATGGCGGCTATCGTTCGATCGACCTCACGCGCTTTGGCTGGGCGCGCATAGCAGCGAACGCACCGCTGGCCGAAGCCAACGTCTTTTGACGAGCAGCCACGCCGAGCTGGAGCGGGGAAGAAGACATGGGCACGATCCTCGCGATTTCATCCCAGGTCGCGCGCGGGCACGTGGGCCTGAATGCTGTCGTCCCGGCGCTGAATGCGCTCGGCCATGAGGTGATCGCGCTGCCCACCATTATTCTCTCGAACCATCCGGGCCACGGCGCGGTCTCGGGCCAGCGCACGGACCCCGCGTTGCTCGGCCGGATGCTGGCGACGCTCGATGCGCACGGCTGGCTCGCCGGCGTCGATGCCGTGCTGAGTGGTTATCTGCCGACGCCCGAGCACGCCGCTCTCGTTGTGGAGGCGGTCGGCCTCGTGCGCACAAAGAAGCCGCACGCGACGTACTTCTGCGATCCCGTGCTCGGGGACGATCCGAAGGGCCTCTACATTGCCGAGGACGCCGCCCGATCCATCGCGCAGGTGCTGGTGCCGATAGCGGACGTGATCTTCCCGAACCGCTTCGAGCTCGCCTGGCTGGCGGGCCAACCGGTCACCGATGTCGCGAGCGCGCAGATGGCGGGGCGTGTTCTCGAAACATCGATGACCGTCGCGACGTCCATACCGGCCGCCGATGACGCGCTCGCGACGGTAGCGATCACCGCTGAGGATGCGTGGAGTCACGCTGTCGCGCGACTGAATGATGTTCCGAATGGCACCGGCGATCTGCTTGCCGGCCTCTTCGCGGGCCATATGGTTAATGGCTGCGCCGTGCCGAGTGCCCTCGAACGGTCGGTTACCGGCGTTCAAAATGCAATTTGTGCCAGCACGGGACGGGATGAGCTCAATTTGATTGCCATTCTCAAGGGATTTGACGGCTAGGTGTCGCCGCGGAGGGGGCCTTTGGAGTAACGATAGTCGGCAAGCAGCGGGAACCTAATTGCGTCGTGTCGCGTATTTGAATTCGGCGTTCAGCGCCTGAACCGCGCACGCGACGCGAGACTGGGGAGCTTCCGGTTGCTGGGAGAGGGCGGCTCGCCGGATTAGACCGGTGTTCGTGAATACTCCTTCTTCCCATCGCTGAAACGGGACCTCTGTTTGTCCTGCTCGGCATGGGTGTAATAGAAGCCTTGTCTTGCCGTGCGCTGACAATCTGGGTCAGAGGTGTCCATGGGCCGCCGTTCCATCCACACACCCGAGCAGTTGAGACAGCTCATACTCGATGCCGCGGCAGCGATCATCGAGGCTCATGGGCTGGCCGGGCTGTCGGCACGCGAGATCGCTCGCCGGATCGGCTATTCTCCCGGCACGATCTACAACATGTTCGAGAACCTGGACGACGTGGTGCTGAACGTCGAGGGCCGGGTCTTGGACGCGCTCGATGAGCGTCTCGCCGCAGAGCTCGCGAAGGGGGGCGACCAGAAGGCGCTGGTGCTTCAGCTCGCCCAGACCTATCTCGCGTTCACGCACGAGCGGCCGAAGCTCTGGAACCTGCTGTTCGAGCACTACATGCCGAACGGTGCGGACACCCCGCCCTGGTACCAGGAGAAGCTCGAGCGCCTGATGGGCCGCGTCGAGACGGCCGTCGCGCCGCTCTACCCGCCGGATGCCGTGATGGAGCGCCAGCGTGCGGCGCGCGTGCTATGGGCCGGTGTGCACGGCATCACGTCGCTCTCGACGGCGAACAAGCTCTCCAATGTCACGAGCGACGCGGCGGCGCTGCTCGTCTCGGACCTCGTGAGCAACTATCTGGCGGGCGTCACCGCGAAGGCCGGCACGGCCCGCGCCGCGGCATCCTGACATCCTGGGATCACCGAACCGCTTCTAGGTGCCGGCCCCTGGTCAGCTTCGGAGCGTCGGCCCTGCACGTGCGGAAGGCGCTCCGGCTGTGCTATTGCTTTGGCGGCGACGAGGCCGGCGCGGCAGCCGGGGCCTCCTCGGGCTTCTTTATTGAACCCGTGGCGATGGGCGCGGTGCCATCCGGCGTCGCGGCCGGCGTGCGCTTTCCGGCGTAGCTCACCACGCGGCCCGTGACGCCGAACCAGTTGTGATCGCCCGGCAGCATCCGCTGGCGCAGGCCCGACCACATATCGCGCGAGGTCATGCCATCGACGAACGTCTTTGTCGGCGGCGTCAGCATGAGCGCGGCGACGGTCGCGACGGTCATGGCGATCGAATGGTCGATACGCCGCCCGTCATAGATCTTGAGCGCCGTGCCGAAGGAGCGTTTCACGCGCGTGCCGAGCACGTCGACGCTGTAGATCTCATCGAGCACGAGATGGATCATGTAGCCGATGAACATGAAGCCGCCAGCGAGCCAGGAGACGCCCTCGTGTCGCCCGAGAACGTAGTAGTAGGCGATGGCGGTCACGAAGGCGAAGAAGAGCCCCGCGAGCACCGAGTGATAGATGCCGCGATGATAGGACATGCGATGGAAGATCGCATGCACGACATATCTGAAGAACAGGAAGGTGCCGATCGAGAGCATCCATAGCTCGGCGATCGAGAATTTCTCCGCGAAGGCGAACAGGACCGCGAACGAGAAGAAGGCCGCGAGACCTGCGAACATGGCGCGCCCGGCGCGCGAGTCCTTGAGGTCGATGTCGGGAAGAACGCTGCCGAGCACGCCGGCGAGCGTGACGGCGACGAGATTCTCAGGCGCGACTACGTCCGCGGCGAGCGTGAGCGTCGCGAGCATCCCGCAGGCGACCGTGCCGACACCGATATGCGTCGTGAAGTTGGCCATTGCCGCCCCCCTGTCCGAAACCCGGGTTCTGAGCGCCGTTCCGCTGCGCGAGACCGACCAGATTCGCGTGGACGAGGAAAGCCTTGCGGCCGAAAAAGCTGTGGGGTGCACGATGGGCCGCAAGCGCCGGGCGAGCCCCAAGATTGCCCAGATGCGCTGCACTATGCGCCGGCGCGGCGATGGCACGGCCTATGCTTCGAAGGGGGAGCGGCCGCCGCCGGAGCGGCGTGATCAGTAGTGAATGTGCCAAAACTGTGCTGCGTGAGGGAACGCCATGGTGAAGAATGAAGCGACGAGGGCCGAAAACGACCCCGTCGAGCTCCGTCCGCGGACCGTGACGGGCGGGCGCATCGATATTGCCACCGTGCGCTGGACCATCGAACAGATGCACGACGAGCTTGCCGGAACACAAGAGCTTGGGCGCGTACGCACGGCGCTTGCGATCGCGCTGATGGAACTCGACCGGGCACAGCGAGACAGCAGGGCCATCGTTACCGACGATCTCGGCTGGTCGCGCTACTTCCCCTGGACGACGAAGCGCACCTGACTGCGGCGTTTCCGACTAGCCGTTCGCCAATGAGACGATGCGTGCCAGAACGGCACTCTCGGCGCGCGCGAGCTCGTCCAGGATCGTGAAGTGGTTGGCATTCGGCACCACGACGCATTCAGCCTTCACACCGGCCGTACTCCAGCTCGCGACGAGCGCGAGACTCTGGCGGATGAACTCCTGACTTTCATCGCCGCCGACGGCAGCAACCATGAGCGCCGAGGGCGGTGGCTTGCGACCGATGACGACATTCGCGGCGCTGGCGCTCGCCGCATCGAGTTTCAGGGCCTCGTTGAGGGACGTCGGGATCAGCGGCGTCGGATCGAATGCGCCACTGAGCGCATAGGCCGCGCGCACGAGGTCATTTGGAACATCGCCGACGGCGGCCCAGTCGGTTGCCAGCATGGCGGCCGCGAGATGGCCGCCGGCGGAATGGCCGACGACGACGGGGCGTTTCTTCGTGCGCGCATAGAGCGTCTTGAGGCACTGGCGCAGGTCCGCGACGATCGCCGCGACGGTGACGGCGGGCGCGAGCGAGTAGGAGGGAAGCGCGACGTCGATCCCTCGCGCGTTGAACTCCCTGGCGATGAAGCTTTGTGCCTTGCGGTCGCCGCGCTGCCAGTAACCGCCATGGATGTAGACGACGAGGGGGGCATCGGCGGCGCCGCGTGCGCGGAAAAGGTCGAAGCGCTGACGCTCGCCGGGGCCATAGGCCTGATCGGCGAGCAGATCCGCCTCCTGGCGCCACTTTGCCGAGGCGGCGGCCCAGCGGGCGGCGATGGCCTCGTGCTCGGGCACGCGGCGACGGTTGTTGTACTCGGCCTCGTAGTCGATTGCGGTCATGGTGGGCTCACTGCAGGTATGCGGGCTCGCCCCAAGCATAGCCGACGTCTTGCTTCGCGCGAACGGCTGGTGTGAAGTTCGGTCATGCACCCCTCGTCGTCACGGATCATCGATCTCTACGAGCGCCATGCGGCGGCATTCGACGCCGATCGTGGGCGGTCCTTGTTCGAGCGCGGCTGGCTCGACCGCTTCCGCGCGCTGCTGGCGCCGGGAGCCGCCATCCTCGATCTCGGCTGCGGTTCCGGCGAGCCGATCGCGCGCCACCTCATCGAGAGCGGGCACGCCGTGACGGGCGTCGACAGCGCGCCCTCCCTGATCCGGCTCTGCCAGGCGCGATTTTCCGAGCACACGTGGCTCGTCTCCGACATGCGCCGCCTCGACCTCGGCGTGCGGTTTGCGGGCATCCTCGCCTGGGACAGCTTCTTCCACCTCACGCCCGACGATCAGCGCGCCATGTTCGCCGTTTTCCGAGCGCACGCGGCGTCCGGCGCCGCGCTCATGTTCACGAGCGGACCGGTGCACGGCGAGGCCATCGGCGCTTATCGCGGCGAGTCGCTTTATCATGCGAGTCTCGATGCGGAGGAGTATGCCGCATTGCTCGCGGCATACGATTTCGAGGTCGTCGCGCATGTGGCTGAGGACGTAACGTGCGGTGGACACACGGTCTGGCTCGCGCGTCGCGCTGCAGAAGGCACATAGGCCACAGGCAACGCGCGATGAGCGATCGTCCACACTGAGGTCGTGATCGTGCATAACCAAAAGAGATGTGCGGCGCGGGACCGTCGATGTCGCTATGAAGAGCGCACGGGAGCTGGCCGGCGCTGGTGTGGCGGGGTGCCAGGCCGACGGCATAAGT
>CAUJKI010000189.1 GCA_963205015.1 Pseudomonadota bacterium | reverse complement strand
ATCTTGTCGCCGCTGGCCACGCCCGCGAGTATCAGTACCGATCCGGCATCAAACGGCTCGAAGCGAATAGGCTTGGGCTCGAAGATCTCGGGCTCCGTATGGCTGAAAACGACCATCTGCCCATTGGGCGCCTGAGCCACGGCTGCGCGAGGCAGAATGATGCTGTCAATAGGCGCACCTGAACGCCCCGCTATTGTGACGGGCGTGCCAACGTTCAGCCCCGGGCTTGGATCGAGCACCTCGAAGGAGAGCACAGAGTACTGCTGCTGAAGCGACCGGCTCCGGCCAACGAACCGCAGGCGCGATTTTACGTTATCGCCCGTAACGGATACGGCGCCTTCAATGCCTTCGCTGTTGAGCTGATCGAAGGCGAGTGCCTCAACCATCAGACTCGTCGGATCAACGATCGTGAAGACCGCATCGGACGGTGAAACGACCTGCCCGGCAACGACACGAGCCGCCGTCACGACACCATCCACCGGAGCTCTCAACTCCTCCGGTTGAACTCTCGCCGCCAGCAGCTCCTGCCTGCGTTTGATATAGCCTTCGAGCTGAATGCGGATCTCATCGACGACGGCGCGCGCGACGACATTGCTCTGCAGGAGACTCTCCTGCCGTGAGAGCTTGGTTCGCGCGAGCGCGATCTGCTGGTCGAGTTCGCCCAGTGTCTGCGTCATGTCCGAGGCGTCTTTCGAAATGAAGGAGGGCGCAACGCTGCCCATCAGATCGCCTGCCTTCACGTTCGCGCCAATCGGCAGCACGCCGTCCGGGGGTGGTATGAACCGCCCCTGAATGGTGCTCTGCACGACGCCACTGCGATTGGGATTGGCGACAATGCGCCCGGTAAAGCGTACTGCGCGTGTTGTCTTCTCGGCCGCGAGTATCCGCGTGCGTATCTCGAGCAGCCGCTGAGAAGGCTTCGGGATGAAGATCTGTCCATTGGGGAGGCGCTGCGGTGCATTGGCACCACCCCCTGCTGGCGGGCCATGGTCATGCCCAGGTCCCGCTAGGGCCATGGTCGAGCCGATGACAAGTCCGCCGAGCATGAACGCGGCGGTCGCAAGGCCACGGCGGCGGCCACTAAGGAACAATCCCAGCCCCACGAGGCCGAGCGCGCCGCCGCCTGCCCAGCCGATCAATTTTGAGGGCGTAGGTATGTTGTCCTTCAGGTGGACCCAGATGGTGTGGTCAAGCCCCGGTGATGCGGAGTGAGGTGAGGGAACAGTGAGCGATCCTACGAGGAGGTCCGAGGCGGGGCCATCCATGATGCTTATGAGCACCTCGCGACTGCCTGGGACCTTGAGGCGAGGGGATGCGATTTCGTACGTTGCGTTTTTCTGAAGCTCAGCGCGCATCGGGGCGGCATCAATGGTCACATCGAGCGTTGCCGATGTCACAGGTGTATTGTCGGCGAAACGGTCGAGGTAGATCACCAGGACCTCGCCCTCGAGAATGCCGACGAGCTGATAGCTCTCGGACACCGCCGTCATCCGAGGCAAAGTCGGTGCGGATGAGGTGTTCGCTGAGGGGCCGTGGTCGTGGCCCTCGTGAGCCAGTGCGCGGCGATCCGCGTGAAACTGGAGCATCAGCAAGATGGCCAGTAGGCCAAAAGCGCATGCGAGCGTGCGGAAGCGCACGACGCGACAGAAAGTGATCATGGAGAAGGACCCGCTCAAAGGATCAGGAGGCCTGACGGCCTCGGGCAATCAGATCTGAGCGGTGGGTCTTGGTGGTCTGTCGAGAGACGACAGAAGCGAGCTCTCTCGGCCGCGATCGGCAATCCCGAAAGGCTCAGCCTCGAGCAGAGATGGTGCAGCCGTGATGCCGGACGTCAAAATCGCCGCGCCTGCGCAACACTGCAAGTCGGCGCAGCAGGGATGTGATTTGCTATCGAGTTCGCGCTCTGAGGCTGGGGTCTGGGTGTCGTGGGCCGAGGCGGTCGCCTCGTTTCCGGAAGCTATGGCGGATTTGAACGTGCCGGCGTGGGAATGGGGCGTCGTTTCGCAGGCATGCGCCATGCTGCCCCAGATCGCGACAAATGCGAAGAGGATGGCCATAGCCTTTGCTACGAACCGTCCACCAGGGGTATGTCGCACCAGTCTCTGCATCGTGGCCCCGGATCCGCCTCGAATCGGCAAAAGTGCTGTTTCGAACGTTCCTGCAGATCTCACTATACATGATTTGAGGCAAGAGTAGGCAATTCGCCGTGGCCAGGGTTGCGTCTGGAGCGCCCGAAGCTATCGGACGGACCCGATGCGACGCCCGTAATGGTGGCGCCGCATCGGGTGGTTCTCGGGCGGCTTCCTCAGGCGGCCTCGTAGCCGATGACCGCCTTGATCTCGCAGAACTCGTCCAGCGCCCACTTGCCGTACTCGCGGCCATTGCCGGACTGCTTGTAGCCGCCGAAAGGCGCAGCCGTGTCGGGCGCGGGATAGTTCACGAACACATTGCCCGCACGCATCTGCGACGCAACCTTGCGGGCGTGACCGATGTCGGAGGACTGTACATAGGCGGCAAGGCCATAGACGGTGTCGTTTGCCAGCGTGATGGCCTCGGCCTCATCCTTGTAGGGCAGGATCGAGAGAACGGGACCGAAGATCTCCTCCCGCGCGATCGTCATGTCATTGCGCACATTGGCAAAGACCGTCGGCCGCACGAAGTAGCCACGGTTACAGTTCTCCGGCCGGCCGACGCCGCCGGTCACCAGCTCGGCACCCTCGTCGATGCCGGCCTGGATGAGCCGCTGGATCTTGTTGAACTGCACCTCGCTGACCACCGGGCCGATCGTGGTGCGCTCATCGTTCACGGGCCCGACCAAGACACTTTCCGCGGCTGCCTTGGCGATGGCCTTCACCTCATCTTGCCGGTCGCGCGGCACGAACATGCGGGTCGGCGCGTTGCACGACTGCCCGCTGTTGCCCATCATGCCGAGCACACCCTTGGTCACGGCCGTCTTGAAGTCGACATCGGGCAGGAGGATGTTCGCCGACTTGCCGCCGAGCTCCTGCGCCACGCGCTTCACCGTCGTGGCCGATGCCTGCGCCACGAGAATGCCGGCACGCGTCGAGCCAGTGAACGACATCATGTCGATGTCTGGATGCGCGGACATGGCGGAACCAACCACGCCGCCCTCTCCCTGCACCATATTGTAGACGCCGGCGGGAACGCCCGCGGCATGCATGACCTCGGACCAGATGACGGCATTCAGCGGCGCCACTTCCGATGGCTTCAGAACCATGGTGCATCCCGCAGCGATAGCAGGCGCAACCTTGCAGACGATCTGGTTGATGGGCCAGTTCCAGGGCGTAATGAGACCGACGACGCCGATCGGCTCGCGCTTGATCTGCGTCGTGCCCTGCAGCTCGTCGAACTTGTATTCTTCGAGTACCTGGATCATCCGCAGAAGATGATTGGTGCCGGTCGCCGTTTGCCGTTCGTAGGCGAACTTCAGCGGGGCGCCCATTTCCTGAGAAAGCACGGCCGCGATGTCCTGGCGCCGCTTGTTGTACTCATCGAGAATGGCACGCAGCAGGTCCAGCCGCTGCTTGCGGGTGGTGGCGGAGAAGGAGGGGAAGGCGGCGCGCGCGGCCGCGACAGCGCGGTCCACATCAGCGGGGCCACCCACGGCGATCTGGGTGAAGGCGGCCTCCGTCGAAGGGTCGATGACGTCGAGCAGCTTCGGCTCCAACGGGTCGACCCAGGTACCGTTCACGTAGTGCTGCCGTTCGTGCTGCATGAGGCGTCCTCCGGGTTTCT
>CAUJKI010000188.1 GCA_963205015.1 Pseudomonadota bacterium | reverse complement strand
CATCGGCGCCCATCGGAAAGGGGAGGACCTCGACCGAAATGCCGGGAGCCTCGGCCTGCAGGCGCTTCGCCAGGGGCGCCAGTAGGATGCCGCTGACGTAGTCGGCGATCTGAATCGTGAATAGCCGCTCGGCGCGGGCCGGCTCGAAGACATGCTGACCCTCGATGGCATGGCCGATATGAGCGAGGCCGACTTCGATCTCGCTCGCCAGCGCCAGTGCGCGCTCCGTCGGCTCGAGGCCCCGGGACGTGCGCCGGAAAAGCTCGTCGTTGAACATGACGCGCAGGCGCGCGAGGGCGTGGCTGACGGCGGAGGGCGACAGCCTGATCTGCTCCGCTGCAGCGACGACCGACTTCTCCGCCATGATCGTCTGGAAGATGACGAGCAGGTTGAGATCAAATTTGCGCAAGTTCATGGAAGCGCGCCGCTACATTGGGACCCTTCTTCCCACGACATGCGACGGAGCTTGCGATACTTCCAACGTGAAGGAAACCGCCGGAATGAGTGGCGCCAGCCAGCCGGCGCAACCCCTTGTCGCGGGATGGGAAGTGCGGGCATGGGCTAGTCGAAGCGCAGCACTGACTTGCCGACCCAGCCGGGGAGCTGGTCCGGACGCGCGGGCGCGAAGATCTCATAATAGACGGCGCCCTCGGGTCCGACGCCGACCGCGGCATGCCGGGAGCCGGCCGGAAAAAATACGAGGTCTCCGGGCCGCGCGTCGAACTCCTTGTCGTCGACGATGAGCCGCACGAGGCCCGAGACCATGACGAGGAGCTGTTCGTTGTCGTGCCAATGAGTCTTGCGATCGAATTTAGCATCAGGCGCGGTGACGACGCGGACCGCCGAAATCTTGTCGCCGCAGATGCCTTGACGGTCGGAGCCGGCGCGCATGCCGGCAACGAACGGGATGTTCTTCCAGTCGATGAGCATGTGAATGCCTTGTATCGATGAGGCCGCGGGATCGGCGGCGCGTCAGAGCACGCTAAGAAAGTGCTCTGCGATGCGCCCGCGGGTCGTGACCCAGATGTCCTTGCGATCTGCGCACATCTTCGCAATCTCGCCATAGGCCCACGCACCGGCCGGGCGGCCATAGCAGTGCGTATGCACCAGCACATCCAGAATCACCGTATCGTCGGACGCGGCGAGCGTGTGTTCGAGCGCATCCTGGAAATTCTCGATGAACTGCCGCGGCGTGCGACCGAAGCGCATGGAGTGCGACAGATCATTGAAGTCAATGCAGAGGGGGATTGCGATGAGGTTACCTTCCTCGTAGCGCTCGACGTAGGGCAGATCATCGTCGACCGCATCGGCTTGCCACTTATAGCCTTGGCGAATGAGACGGCGCAGCGTGCTGCTATTGGCGGTCGCGCGCGGGCTCACCCATCCGGTGGGGCGGACGCCCGTCACGCCTTGCAGAAGCTCGGTGGTGCGACGGATGTATTTCTCGTCGTCCGCATCCGAGAGAGTGACAGGGATGAGGTTCTGGGCATAGCCGTGCCCCATGATCTCATGGCCGGCTGCGGCGACGGCGCGGACCTGCTCCGGATCCCGCTCGGCCAGAATGCCCGAGGTGAAAACGTTTGCCGCGACGCCGGCCTTCGCGAGCACACCCATCAGTCGCTGGATGCCGGCGTTGGCTCCATAGCGGCCGTAGCTGTCAGCATTCGGATCGAAGGCTCCTCCGGGCAGAGGGTTGCCCATCGGACCGATACCGGACGTGGCGCCATCGGGCCATGCTTCATAGGCAATGTTGAGGACGACGGCGACGTTGCGGTCCCCTGGCCAACGCATACCGGCTGGCGCACGCTTTCTCTCGGGAATGCTTGCTTTCTGGGCCATTCAAACCTCCCTGACACATGGTGAGGCATAGCAGTACTGGCCGGCCATCATGCAGAAAAATGAAAATTGGCCAGCCGGTAATGAAGCTGATGCAGCTTATGACATGCAGAGAATTCATGATGAGTTGCGTTATTTGAGAGAGCTGCATCCCACTTTTCGATGGTGACACTAGCGGCCAGCGTGTCAGAAAGCTCGCAATCGGGCACCCGACCATGCGTTGCGGCGCCACAACAAGAGCATGAAAAGCCGCAGATCGCGGATTTCGGCCGGTATGGGAAGGACGCTCATCCAACTCCACCCCGGAAGCCGCCGACCGGTCTGCGTCTTACTGAGAGCGGAGGAGATTTGGAATGATTAGCGCGATTGTGCACCGTCTAGCTGCCAGTGCCCTTGTCCTTGGCATGGCTTTGTCCGCCCTGCCGGCGAACGCGCAGGACAAGACCATCATCAAGCTCGGCTGGACCTCGTCGGACGGCGCAGCGGATCCCTATGCCGTGGGCGCCCGCGCTTTCAAGGAAGCGGTGGAGGCAAATTCAAAGGGCCGCATCGAGGTGCGCCTCTTCCCCAACCGGCAGCTCGGCGACGAAAAGCCGATGGTCGAAGGCATGCGTCTCGGCACCGTCGACGCTGGCGTCATCACCAACGCGGTGGTCGCCCAGATCGAACCGGCCTTCCAGCTGAATGATCTTCCCTTCCTCTATGCAGACGAAGCGCAGGCGCAGCGCGTGCTCGACGGTCCGGTCGGCAAGAAGCTGGCGGCGAAGCTCGAGAGCAAGGGCATCAAGGTTCTTGGCTACATGGAAGGCGGCTTCCGCAACATGATCAACAACGTCCGTCCGGTCGCAAAGCCCGAGGACGTCCAGGGCGTGAAGTACCGCGTCATGCAGAACCCGGTCTTCATTGCCATGTTCTCCTCGCTTGGCGGCAACGCCGTGCCCATGGCCTGGGGTGAGACCTTCACCGCCGTTCAACAGGGCACGATCGACGGCCTCGAGATCCCTCTCGCGGTCATCGAGCAGAACAAATATTTCGAGGTCGCGAAGTATCTCTCTCTTACCAATCACACCTATTCAGCGAACCTGCTGCTGATCGGCAAGCGCATCTTCGACCGCCTTCCGGCCGACCTCCAGAAGGCCGTTCTCGATGCAGGAGCGGCGGCTACTGCAAAGCAGCGAACGGCGTCCGGTGCGACGGCGAAGGAGATTGTGGCCAAGCTCGAAAAAGCGGGCATGACCGTCAATCGAGTTCCTGACATGGCGCCTTTCCGCGGTGCAGTGAAGAGCGTCTACGAGCAGTTCAAGCCGACGATCGGCCCAGATCTGTTGCAGGAAGCTCTCGCCGCTGTGCAGTGATTTCAGGACGACGACGCAAGGCTGGCCCGCATGCTCGGCTTCATCGCGCGCGGCTTTGATCATTTGACCGCCTTGGCGGCAAGGCTGCTGCGCGCGAGCCTTGTCGCCGCGGTCATCGTGATGCTGTCCTGCATCGTCGTCCAAGTCGTGATGCGCTACGTCGTCGGCAAGACACTGTCGTGGTCGGAAGAGCTTGCCGTGCTGATGTTTGCCTGGGCGACGCTCGGCGGGCTGGCGCTTGGCGTTCGCGAAGGCTTCCATGTCCGTCTGGATCTCCTGATCGGCTACCTGCCGGCGCCCACACTTCGCTGGGTTGAGCGCGCAATCGACTGCCTGACCGCGGCGTTCGGCGCCTATCTTGTGTGGTCGGGGGCGCGCTTCTACGAGATAACAGGCGGCTCGGTTTCGGCGGCGATCGGCTATCCAATCGAGCTGCTCCACATCCTCGCACCGCTCGCTGGCGGCATGATCTTCCTGTTCGCCCTTGAGAGGCTGGTCGCAGGGCCTTCTACTGAGAGTGCACCGGATCTGGCGGCATGAGTTCCAGCACCCTCCTCCTGACGCTGGGCTTTGCCGTGCTCGTGACGACGGGCGTGCCCTTTGCCATCGCCATCGGCGCGGTGGTCATGCTCGTCCTGGTCGTGGCGGATATCGAGCCGGCGTTTCTGGCGCAGCAGCTCATTGCCGGCTCGCAGTCCTTCAGCCTCC
>CAUJKI010000187.1 GCA_963205015.1 Pseudomonadota bacterium | reverse complement strand
ACTGGTACCACGCCGACATGAACTACCGCGGCGTGATCAACATGCTGGTCATGTGCGGGTGCATCGGGCAGTCCGGCGGCGGCTGGTCGCACTACGTCGGCCAGGAGAAGCTGCGGCCACAGGCGGGCTGGGCGCCGCTCGCCTTTGCCCTCGACTGGGGGCGTCCGCCGCGCCAGCAGAACTCGACGTCGTTCTTCTACGCGCATACCGACCAGTGGCGCTACGAGACCATGCACACGTCGGACATCCTCTCGCCGACCGCACCTCGAGGGCCCTGGGATGGCGCGATCATCGACTACAATATCCGTGCGTCGCGCATGGGCTGGTTGCCGGCTTATCCGACGCTGACGCAAAATTCGCTCGATATCAGCAAGCAGGCGGCCGACGTCGCGCTCGATCCCAAGGACTATGTGGTGCGTGCGCTCAAGTCGGGCGAGCTCTCCTTCGCCTGGGAAGATCCCGACAGTCCTCAGAACTTCCCGCGCAATATGTTCGTGTGGCGCTCGAACCTGCTCGGCTCCTCGGGCAAGGGGCACGAGTACTTCCTGAAACATCTGCTCGGGACGTCGCACGGCGTGCTTGGCAAGGATCTCGGGCAGGAAGGTCGCGAGAAGCCCAAGGAGGTGCGCTGGCATGACGAGGCGCCGCGGGGCAAGCTCGATCTGCTCGTGACGCTCGACTTCCGCATGTCGACGACCTGCGTCTACTCCGACATCGTGCTGCCGACGGCCACCTGGTACGAGAAGAACGACCTCAACACTTCCGACATGCACCCCTTCATTCATCCGCTGACGGGAGCAGTGGACCCGGCATGGGAGGCGAAGTCGGACTGGGAGATCTACAAGGCGATCGCCAAGGCGTTCTCGAGGGTCGCGCCCGAGGTGCTCGGCGTCGAGAAGGACGTGGTCCTCACGCCGATCATGCACGACAGCCCCGGCGAGGTCGCGCAGGCCTTCGACCCGAAGGATTGGAAGAAGGGCGAGTGCGCGCCGATCCCCGGCAAGACCATGCCGGCGATCGCGGTGGTCGAGCGCGACTATCCGAACCTCTACAAGCGCTTCACGGCTCTCGGCCCGCTCATGGAAAGGGTCGGCAACGGCATCAAAGGTATTGCCTGGCAGACCGGCCATGAGGTCGAGCATCTGAAGCACCTCAACGGTGTCGTGACGGAGGCAGGCGCGACACAGGGCATGGCCCGGATCGACAGCGACATCGATGCCGCGGAAGTCCTGCTGATGCTGGCGCCGGAGACCAACGGCGAGGGTGCCGTGAAGTCCTGGGAGGCACTCTCGAAGATGACCGGCCGAGCGCACGCACATCTCGCCCTCCCCAAGGAGGACGAGAAGATACGCTTCCGCGACGTGGTCGCGCAGCCGCGCAAGATCATCTCGGCACCGACCTGGTCGGGACTCGAGAGCGAGAAGGTCTGCTATAACGCCGGCTATACCAACGTCCACGAGCTTATTCCGTGGCGCACCCTCACAGGCCGCCAGCAGCTCTACCAGGATCACCTCTGGATGCGGGCGTTCGGCGAAGGCCTCTGCGTCTATCGTCCGCCGATAGATCTGCGCGCGATCAAGCCCGTGCAGGGCATGAAGCCAAATGGCGAGAAAGAGGTCGTCCTCAATTTCATCACGCCGCACCAGAAGTGGGGCATTCACTCCACCTACACCGACAATCTCCTGATGCTCACGCTCTCGCGCGGCGGTCCGATCGTGTGGCTCTCCGAGGTGGATGCGCGCAAGGCAGGCATCGTCGATAACGATTGGGTCGAGGCCTACAACGCCAACGGTGCGCTCGTTGCGCGCGCGGTGGTCTCGCAGCGCATGAAGGAGGGCACGCTCTTCATGTATCACGCGCAGGAGAAGATCGTGAACGTGCCCGGTTCCGAGATGACGGGCCAGCGCGGCGGCATCCACAACTCGGTGACGCGCACCGTTCTGAAGCCGACGCACATGATCGGCGGCTACGTCCAGCTTGCCTATGGCTTCAACTACTACGGCACGATCGGTACCAACCGCGACGAATTCGTCGTTGTCCGCAAACTCCGCAATGTCGATTGGCTGGAACGCCCGCTGCAAAGCGCGGCTCCGGTCGTCGAAGCCGCAGAATAAGGGGAGCAAGGAAGATGAAAATTCGCGCGCAGATCGCGATGGTGCTCAATCTCGACAAGTGCATCGGCTGTCATACCTGCTCCGTTACGTGCAAGAACGTGTGGACCAATCGCGAAGGCATGGAATACGCGTGGTTCAACAACGTCGAGACCAAGCCGGGCATCGGCTATCCCAAGGAATGGGAGAACCAGGAGCGCTGGAAAGGCGGTTGGACGCGGAAGCGCAACGGCCGCATCGAGCCGAAGATCGGCGGCAAGTGGCGCATCCTCGCGAACATCTTCGCGAATCCGGATCTCCCCGAGATCGATGACTACTATGAGCCCTTCACGTTCGATTACGAGCATCTTCAGAAGGCGCCGGAGCTGCAGGCCTTCCCGACTGCTCGCCCGCGCTCTCTCATCTCGGGCGAGCGCATGGAGAAGATCGAGTGGGGTCCGAACTGGGAAGAGATTCTCGGCGGCGAGTTCTCGAAGCGCTCGGTCGACGTCAATTTCGAAGGCGTACAGAAGGAGATTTACGGCCAGTTCGAAAATACCTTCATGATGTACCTGCCGCGGCTGTGCGAGCACTGCCTCAATCCGGCATGTGTCGCCTCCTGTCCGTCGGGCGCGATCTACAAGCGCGAGGAGGACGGCATCGTTCTCATCGACCAGGACAAGTGCCGCGGCTGGCGCATGTGCGTCTCGGGCTGCCCATACAAGAAGATCTATTTCAACTGGTCGAGCGGCAAGAGCGAGAAGTGCATCTTCTGCTATCCGCGCATCGAGGCCGGGCAGCCGACCGTGTGCTCGGAAACGTGCGTCGGCCGCATTCGCTATCTCGGCGTGGTGCTCTACGACGCCGACCGCATTGAGGAAGCCGCGAGCGTGCCTGACGAGCAGGACCTCTACGAGGCGCAGCTCAAGCTCTTCCTCGACCCCAATGATCCGGCTGTGATCGCTCAGGCGCGGGTCGATGGTGTTCCGGATGCCTGGCTCGAAGCGGCGCGCAAATCGCCGATCTGGAAGATGGCCATGGAATGGAAGGTCGCCTTCCCGCTCCATCCCGAGTACCGCACGCTGCCCATGGTCTGGTACGTGCCGCCGCTCTCGCCGATCACAGCGGCGGCAGAGGCTGGCAAGATGGGCACGGACGGCGCGATGCCGGATGTGCGCTCGCTGCGCATTCCGCTCAGGTATCTCGCCAACCTGCTGACCGCGGGCGACGAGAAGCCGGTGGCCACCGGTCTCGAGCGGATGCTCGCCATGCGCGCGTACATGCGGGCGAAGACGATCGACGGCGTGATCGACGAGGTCATCGCGAAGAAAGTTGGGCTCACCGGTCTGCAGATCGAGGAGATGTATCACGTGATGGCGATCGCCAACTACGAGGACCGCTTCGTCATTCCGACGGCCCACCGCGAGGTCACCGAGGATGCCTATGAGCTGCGCGGGGCATGCGGATTCTCATTCGGCGACGGCTGCCTGCCGAGCGACAACAAGGTCAACCTGTTCGGCGGCGTGAAGCTCAAGAACGATCGCCCGAAGGTGGAGGCCTGATCCATGAAGACGCTCAAGGTCCTCTCAGCCCTGCTCACCTATCCGAGCGACGAACTCTTGGTTGCCGCGCCGGAGTTGAAGGCTGTTCTCGCCAAGGAAGGTATCCTCTCGCGGCGTGATCTCGCGGCGGTGATGGCGCTCATCGACGATATTGCCGTATGCGATCTCTTCGATGCCCAGGAACGCTACATCCTGCTGTTCGACCGCACGCGCTCGCTGTCGCTGCATCTTTTCGAGCACGTGCACGGCGAGAGCCGCGACCGCGGCCAGGCCATGGTCGATCTGATCAAGCTCTACGAGGACGGCGGCTATACCCCGACGACGAGTGAGCTTCCCGATTTCCTCCCGCTGTTCCTCGAGTACGCGGCAACGCGGAAGCCGTCGGAAGCCATCGAGCTGATCGGCCAGCCCGGTCACGTGCTTGCCGCACTGAGGGAGCGGCTGGCGAAGCGCAAATCCCCTTATGAAGCGGTGTTTGCGGCGCTGGTCGCTCTGTCGAAGGGGAAGCTCGACGAGGCGGCGCTGGCGGCCCTGCGTGCCGAGCCGGATCCCGAGCCGGATGACCTCGAAGCGCTCGATGCTGCCTGGGAAGAGGAGGAGGTCACTTTCGGGCCGGCGGCGGCGAAAGCCGACTGCGGCGTCGACAGCCTCGCCGCAAAGTTGCGTCAGGCGCGCCGCCCCGCACCGGGCCTCGAACCTGCAGCCGGTGCCGGCCCGCGTACCGTCATCACCACTTCGCCGACATCCCGGGTCTGAGGAGAGCGGCCATGCGCGATACCATCTTCCACATTCTCTTCGTCTGGTATCCTTACGTCTGCCTGACGACCTTCTTCGTCGGCAGCCTGATCCGCTTTGATCGCGAGCCCTACTCGTGGCGTGCTGGCTCCAGCCAGATGCTGCGCAAGCGCCAGCTCTTCTGGGGATCCAACCTCTTTCACTTCGGCATTCTCTTCCTGTTCTTCGGCCATGCGGTCGGCCTGCTGACACCGACGTCGGTCTACACACTCGTGATGACCGTGCCGCAGAAGCAGCTCGTTGCCGTCATCGCTGGCGGCATCGCGGGTACGGCGTGCTTCGTCGGATTGACCCTTCTGCTGCATCGCCGATTGTTCGATGCGCGCATCCGCCAGACCTCCACCTTCATGGATCTTGCAGTGCTGATCATCCTCTGGTGTCAGCTCAGCTTGGGCTTGCTGACGCTGCCATTCTCGCTTGGCCATCGCGACGGCTCGGCCATGCTGACCCTGTCGCACTGGGCGCAGGGCATCGTCACGTTGCAGCCGATCCACGCTGTGGAACTGCAGAGCCTCGAATGGCCGTTCCTCGCGCATCTCGTTCTCGGTATGACGATCTTCCTCGTATTTCCCTTCTCGCGCCTCGTGCACATCTGGTCGGCGCCGGTCTGGTATCTCGGCCGCCGCGGCTATCAGGTCGTGCGCACGCGCAGGCCGCTGATGTCCGGCAGCGCCCGGCGGCCCATCGAACCGGCGGAGTGATTGCCATGAGCACACAGGCTGCGCCCAACGGCTGCACGATCAAGCCGGTCATCACCACCAAGCAGAAGGCCGTCAGCGTCAACGGCGTCGTCATCTCGCGGGCGGCTATTGCGCGGGAGACACAGAACCATCCGGCAGGGAAACCGATCGAGGCTTGGCTGGCAGCGGCACGCGCGCTCGTCGTGCGCGAGCTCCTGCTGCAGGAGGCGCGGCGCATCGGCATTGTGCCTGAACCGATCGGGGACGCCGAAGGGCGGCGGGAGACGGATGACGAAGCGCTCGTCCGCGCTCTTGTCGCGCGCGAGGTCGTAACGCCGCAAGCGGACAAGGCGGCCTGTCAGCGCTATTTCAATCAGAACCGCGCACGCTTCCGCACGCCGGATCTCTACGAGGCGAGGCATATCCTGCTGGCAGCAGCGCCCGGTGATCGCGAGGCAAGGAAGGCGGCGCGACAGCGCGCCGAGGTCATGATCGCGGCCTTGCTTCAGAAGCCAGCGGCATTCGCCGACATGGCGCTCGCCGAGTCTGCATGCCCATCCGGTAAGGCCGGCGGCAATCTGGGACAGATCGGTCCTGGCCAGACCGTGCCGGAATTCGAGCAGGCGCTGGCCTCGCTTCCCGTGGGAGAGATCGCTCCGGTGCCGGTCGAGAGTCGATATGGATTCCATATCATCGCGGTCGATCGCCGGATCGCCGGGCGCGAGCTGCCATTCGAGATGGTGCAAGCACGGATTGCTGGGTGGCTCGACGAGAAGGTGCGCCGCGTCGCAATTCGCCAGTACATCGCCATCCTCGCGGGGCGGGCCGAAATCACGGGCATCGCGCTCGATGCCAGCGCCTCACCGCTCGTGCAATAGGAGGCATCCATGCATCTTGGCACGCTGATGGATCATCTGGCCTTTGAGGAGGATGCCGCCGCTGCGCTCGAGACGCTCGGCGACATCGTGCTCTTCGCCAATGTCCAGGCCATGGGCGAACGCTTCGAAGAAACGCCGGGAGAGTACGTCGCGAACGCATCGCGCCGCTTTGCAGCTCTTGGTAGCGACGAGGACTGGCTCGGTCTCATGGCGGCGATGGAGCGCAGCGATGATCCGGCGCGCGCGGCTCTCGATCGCATGCTCCGCTGGGCCTTGAAGGCCGATGCTGCGGATACGCCGTCGTCGCCGCATGCCGGTTGCACGTGCGGCGGCGGGGCGTGCCACGATCAGCCCGGTTGAGATGCGAGACCTCTGACCCATGTCCCGGACGCTTGACCATCTTCTCGATCAGAATGTCGCCTGGTCGCATCGCAAGACGCGTGATGACCCTGCCTTCTTTCGCCGCATGGCCGAGCAGCAGGCACCGCGCTATCTCTGGCTCGGCTGCTCGGACAGCCGCGTGCCGGCCAACGACGTGCTCGGCATGGATCCCGGAGAAGTGTTCGTTCATCGCAATATCGCCAATATGGTTCACACGAGCGATATGAACATCCTTTCGGTGCTCGAGTTCGCCGTAGAGCACCTTCAGGTGGAGCACGTCATTGTCTGCGGTCACTACGGTTGCGGCGGTGTGCAACAGGTATTGGCCAACGAGCGCGGCTCCATGCTCGACCACTGGCTGCAGCCGCTGACCATGATGTACCACAAGCATCGCAAGCTCATCGACGCCGTCCCGAGCGAGCCCGCCCGCCTCGATCGGCTATGCGAGATCAACATCGAGATGCAGGTGCGGCGCGTCGCGGCGACACCGATCGTGGAGAATGCCTGGGCGCGCGGCCAGCCGCTGCACGTGCATGGCTGGATCTATGCCATTCATGACGGCTTGTTGCGCGATCTCGGTCCGCATCTCTCCTCGATCGCGGAGCGGGATGCGCTGCCGTCGATCGATCCGCGGGTATGTGATCCCCTCGAGCCGGTGAGCGCCATGCGCCGTCAGGCAATGGATGTCTTTGCACCCAGTTGCTCCGATCAACACGCAAGGATAAGCGATGTATAGCATGACACCACCATCGCCGATCATGGCCATCGTCTATGACGATGGATTGCGCATCGCGCCGCTCATGGACCGGATCGTGACGCATCTTCGGGCTGAAGGCTGTCAGCTCGCCGGTCTCCGACAAATCGACGTATCGCGACCCGGCCAGTCCCGTTGCGACATGATCCTGGAGGACCTCGCGAGCGGTGCGACGGTGCCGATCTCCGAGAACCGCGGAGAAGGCGCGCGGGGATGCCGGCTCGATGTCGATGCGCTGCTCAAGGCCATGGCGCGTGCGAGAGAGGCGCTCGATGATCAGCCGGATCTGCTGTTCGTCAACAAGTTCGGCAAGACGGAGTGCGAAGGTGGTGGCTTGAGGCCGCTGATCGTCTCGGCTCTGGAGCGCGAGGTGCCGGTTCTGGTGGCCGTCCCTCGGGGGAATATCGATGGCTGGCGTGCCTTCGCGGGTGAGCTTTCCGTCGAGCACGATCTCGCCGACCTGCCGGACGATGCCGCGTGCGTCGTCGATCGGATCGGGTTCGGGATCGAAAGGCAGGACGGCGAGCGCAGGTCCTATGCTGTATCGGGCATTGAACGGCCGGCCGCTTAGGAATGAATATGGCGACGCCGCGCGAAGCGGCCAAACGAGCTGAGCGAGAGAAGCATGAGCAGCGATCGGCCCGAACTGCGTGATGCCGAGGCGCGGCGTGCGGCTTTTGCGGCGGACGTGCAGGCGCGTACGGGCATCGACGAGGACATGATCCGTACGCTCGTGCATACGTTCTACGACCGTATACGTGCGGACGAGGTGCTCGGGCCTATCTTCGCCGCCCGCATCAGCGACTGGACACCGCATCTCGCGCGCATGTGCGCTTTCTGGTCGTCAGTCACGCTGATGACGGGACGCTACCACGGTCGCCCCATGCAGGCCCATATGCCGCTGCCGGTCGACGGTTCGCACTTCGACCGCTGGCTCGCACTCTTTGCCGAGACCGCAAGCGAAGTTTGCCCCCCGGCTGCCGCCGACTATTTCGTCGAGCGCGCGCGCATGATCGCCGAGAGCCTGGAGCTTGGCATCGCCACCGCGCGCGGTCTCATGCTTGCGAAGGGTGATCGGCTGCCGGCATACGAAGCGCCTTAGCGGGCGGGCTTCGGAATCGAAACGCGAGGAGGTTCGCATGGCCAGCAGTGCCGCACAGATTCGCGCCTTCGAGGGGCCGGCACTGCTGAGCTACGGCTTCCGCCCGTTTTTCCTCTTCGGGGCTCTTTGGGCGGCTGTCTCGGTCCTTCTATGGATTTTCATGCTGAGCGGGCGTCTGGACCTTCCGAGTGCATTCGCGCCCGTCGAATGGCACGCTCATGAGCTGGTGTTCGGTTATGTGCCGGCGATCGTTGCTGGCTTCCTGCTGACGGCCGTGCCGAACTGGACGGGCCGTCTGCCGGTCGTCGGCACGCGCCTGCTCATGCTGTTTCTCGCGTGGATCGCCGGCCGGATCGCGGTGTTCTTTTCCCTCTGGATCGGAGCCGCTGTCGCGGCGGCTATTGACCTTGCCTTTCTCGTTGCGCTTGCTGCCGTAATCGGTCGCGAGATCATTGCTAGCGGCAATACGCGTAATCTGAAGGTACTAGCGGGTGTCGCGCTGCTGTTCACGGGCAACGCCCTCTTCCACCTCGAGGCAGCAACCGGCATCGGCCACGACCACGGGACGCGGCTCGGTATCGCGGCGGCGGTGATGCTGATCATGCTGATCGGTGGCCGTATCATCCCGAGCTTTACACGCAACTGGCTGGCGCGGCGCGGCGCGGGCCGTCTGCCCACGCCCTTCGATCGCTTCGACGCCGCCATCATGGCAGCGAGTGTGGTCGCGCTCGCGAGTTGGGTCGTTCTGCCGGACGCGCAAGTGACTGCCATTCTCGCGGTGCTCGCGGGTGTATTGAACATCGCAAGGCTCATGCGCTGGGCGGGCGAGCGGACGGGAGCGGAACCGCTCGTGCTCATCCTGCATATCGCCTACGCCTTCGTGCCCATCGGCTTCCTGCTGCTTGCCCTTGCGATACTGCGGCCGGACATTGTCCTGCCGAACGGTGCACTGCACGGCTGGACGACGGGCGCCATCGGCGCCATGACGCTCGCCGTCATGACTCGCGCGAGCCTCGGCCATACCGGGCAGCCGCTCACGGCGACTCGACCGATCCAGCTCATCTACGCAGGCGTCGTCATCGCAGCTCTGTCCCGGATAGTCGTCGCCTTCGACGTGCTGAGGGAGCCGATGCTCCATCTTTCGGCAGCAGCCTGGGTGGCGGCGTTCGCCGGCTTCGTCATGGTCTATGCGCCGCTTCTTATGCGCCGAGCATAAAATTCCGCTAACCCGTTACCGTGTCTGCGGCGCGCATTGGCGTGCACACTCGCAACTTCCGACAGGGAGGAGGGCCGCACGCATGGCAAACGAGATCGAGGATCTGGTCGAGGCGACGCCCCAGTAATTCAAAGAGGGCCTCAGTGGCCCGTGCTGCGCGTCGCGTGACGGCGGCGGCCTCGCCCGCCTTTGCCACAATTGATGGCCGGAGCCATCCGTCGCGGGCGCGTGGAGGGCGACGGCTGCGCATTTCCCCGCTAGAGTACCAAGAGAAGAAAACAAACGGCAGTAGCTAGGGAGAAGGCCGATGTCCACCGATCAAGCATCCCGCAAAGCTCGAATTGACGCTGCGCTGCGTGGCGCCGTTGACGCCGGAGACGTTCCGGGCGTGGTGGCCGTGGCGACCGATCGCCAATCCGTCATCTACGAGGGCGCGTTCGGCAAGCGCGCACTCGGCCAGCCTGCACCTATGACCCTGGATACCGTTGTGTGGATCGCATCGATGACCAAGGCGATCACGGCGGCGGGTGTCATGCAGCTTGTCGAGCAGGGCAAGCTCGATCTCGATGCGCCGGCAGCAAAGGTCGTGCCCGATATAGCTGCCATACAGGTCCTCGAAGGCTTCGATGCCGGCGGTCAGCCGCGCACGCGTCCGCCGCGGCGTCCGATCACGCTGCGTCATCTGCTCACGCATACCGCCGGCTTCGGCTACGAGATGTGGAGCACGGATGTCGCCAACTATCAGGCTGCCAAGGGCGTTCCGGGTATCATCTCCTGCGAGAATGCAGCGCTGATGACGCCGTTGCTCTTCGATCCGGGTGACAAGTGGTATTACGGCATCAACATCGACTGGGCCGGCAAGATGCTGGAGGCCGTAAGCGGGCAGAGGCTCGGCGCCTATCTGCAGAAAAATCTCCTTGCTCCGCTCGGTATGACGAGCACGGCCTTCAAGATCACGCCCGACATGCGTACGCGGCTCGCCAAGATCCACCAACGCGGCGACGATGGCGCTCTCGAGCCGCAGATGGAGCTGGAAATCCCCCAGGAACCGCAGTTCGATATGGGCGGCGGTGGCCTCTACTCCACGGCTGGAGACTACCTGCAGTTCGTCCGCATGATCCTGAACCGCGGCAAGGCCAATGGCCAACAGGTCCTGAAGCCCGAGACCGTCGATCTCATGTCGCGCAACAATATGGGCAACAATCGCGTCACGATGTTGACCACCGCGGCGCCACCACTGACGAACGATGCCGAGTTCTTCCCCGGCGTGCCGAAAAGCTGGGGGCTGAGCTTCCAGATCAACGAGGAGAAGGCGCCCACCGGCCGGCCTGCCGGCGGCCTCATGTGGGCTGGCCTCGCCAACTCATATTACTGGATCGATCCGACCAACGGTATCGGCGGCGTGTACCTCACGCAGATTCTTCCTTTCGCCGACAAGAAGTCCCTCCCGCTCTACTACGCATTCGAGTCCGCGTTCTACTCTTGAGCGCAACGTGCAGTTCGGGAGCACATGCTAGGCCCTTCCCGCGGGAAGGGCCTTTCTATGCGGGTCGCACCGCCCTGATGCAGCGGAACCAGGTCCGAGCGAGAGACAACGTCCGTTTGGTGAAGTACAAAAAGCGGAAAAGCATCTGCGCTCAGGAGGACTGTGCCAATGGCAAGTCGCAAGGAATGGAGCGAGG
>CAUJKI010000186.1 GCA_963205015.1 Pseudomonadota bacterium | reverse complement strand
CGACGCGCTCGAGGAGTTCCTGGTCGAGACCCTGAACGACGCGGCCGCGCGACACCTGAAGCCTGGCGGCGTGCTCAGTCCCGGCAGTCTCGAACAGGTCCTCACACCGGTGATCGCACCGCGGTGCCGCGACGAGCTTGTTGCCTGGGAGCGGATCGGCCGCGGGCTCGACTTCGGTCCGGCAAGTGTCATGAGCCTCAACAATGCCTATGTGCGAGCGTTCCCGCCGGCTGAGCTGCTGGACAGGGGGCGCACGGCTGCGGTCTGGGACCGTCTCGACTTCCGTGTCCGCAATCGCTTTGCGCGCAAGGGAGAGGCGGAGTGGCAGATCGCGGCGCCGGTCACCGTCCATGGGCTTGCGGTGTGGTGGTCGGCAGAGTTGGTGCCCGGCGTTGTGCTCTCGACCTCGCCACTCGCGGCGCCGACGCACTGGGAGCAGCTCTTTCTGCCGGCGCTGGACCCCATCGACCTGAAGGCGGGGGAGACACTCACCGTCGAGGTGCGTTCGCGCTCTTCGGAAGAGGGCGGGACGGACCTCGCGTGGCGCTTGCGCGTGCGCACGGCCAAGGGCAAGCAGCGGCTCGCCCAGGACCTGAGCCTCGAGAAGGGCTTTCTGCCTTGAGTATCCCGGAAAATTGAGAAGGCTTGACGAGGATCGTCCAGCCAATGGTGATAGAACTCAGGCTTCAGGTTCACGCCTTTGCTCCTGCGGCCCCTGGCCGTACGCTATTCTGGACCCGAGGTCTTGCCATGCGCGATTCTACGCGACGCCGCTTTGCGACCGTCTTTCTCGGTGGTGCTGCTGCCTTGGGTGGCACTGCCCTGATATTGCGTCACCTGCCCGCCAACGCATCGGGCAAAACGGACAAGAAGTTCGAAATCGAGCGCACGCCCGACGAGTGGCGCAAAGCTCTGACGCCCGAGCAGTATCACATCCTGCGCGAGCACGGCACGGAGCGCGCTTTCACGCATCCCTATGACAAGCTCTACGATCCCGGCACCTATAGTTGCGCGGGCTGCGAGCTGCCGCTCTATTCCTCGACGACCAAGTACGACAGCCGCACGGGTTGGCCGAGCTTCTGGGCGCCGCTCGACAATGCGGTCGGCACCAGGGAGGATCGCACGCTCTGGCTCATGGTGCGGACCGAGGTGCACTGCCGCAGATGCGGCGGTCATCTCGGCCATGTGTTCGACGATGGGCCGCCGCCGACGCGTCGGCGCTACTGCATGAACGGCGCGGCGCTCAAGTTCGTGCCGGCCGCTCCCGGTGCGCCTCAGGCCCAGAAGGGCGCCGAGAAGAAGTCCTGACGCGCGGACCGGAACCGAGGGAGAAGACCGATGCGAAGGATCTTCGGAAAGACCTTCTCGTTTGCAGCAGGTATCGTGGCTGTCGTCTTTCTCATCGCCACTGCTGCGGCGGCACAGCCGGCGCCGAAGGCGAGCGACAAGCCTGCGGACAAGCTCGCCGTTGCGACGTTCGCCGGCGGATGCTTCTGGTGCATGGAGCCGCCCTACGACGCGATCGACGGTGTGGTCTCGACAATCTCGGGCTTCATGGGCGGCACGACGCCCAATCCGACCTATCGCCAGGTGACTGCCGGCGGCACAGGCCACATCGAGGTCGTGCAGGTGGTCTACGATCCGGAAAAGGTGCCCTACGACAAGCTGCTCGAGGTCTACTGGCGCAATGTCGACCCTTACGACGCGGGTGGCCAGTTCTGCGACCGCGGCGAGTCCTACACGACCGCGATCTTCGCGCACACACCGGAGCAGAAGCGGCTGGCGGAAGCCTCGAAAGCGCGGCTTGCGGCGTCGGGCCCGTTGAAGCAGCCGATCGCGACGGTTGTGCGCGATGCCGGTCCCTTTACGCCGGCCGAGGACTATCACCAAGACTACTACATCCAGAATCCGCTGCGCTATAAGTACTACCGCTATCGCTGCGGGCGCGACGATCGCCTCGAAGCCATCTGGGGCAAAGCCACGAATTGAGGAACGGGCGCGTGTCCGGGGGGGCTACTTGCGGGAGCGCGGCTTGCGCGCTGCCGGTGCGATGGCACCGACATCCCGCTTGATGCGCATGTTGTACGAGAAGCGATTGGCCGGATGAAGGTTGATCGACAACTCGATCAGCCGGCGCCCCGTGACGTAATAGCGCCGGATGACGCGCAGTGCCGGCGTGCCCTCGGCGACTTCGAGGAGACGCGCTTGCTCGCTGCCGAGCATGACGGCATCGATCTGCTGCTCGACCTCGACCAGCGTTTCGCCGGACCGGCGCTCGATTATTTCCCAGATGGCCGTACCGACGGTCGGGATCTCCGATTTGATGGCGCTGAAGGCATCATCGATGAAGATCTCGGCGTGGCTGACGGGCTTGTTGTCGCGATCGCGCCGACGGATGCCTGTGATGCGCAGAAATCGCCGGCCCGGCCGCGAGCCGATCAAGGCCGCCTTGCTGCCGCGCAGGACTGTCTCGTCGACCTCCTGGATCTCGAGCCGCATTCCCGTCGCATACTGGCGGATATCGCCGACGGAATGCATGGTGAGAAGGAAGCGCGCGGCTACCTGGCGCGCCTCGACGCGCGTGCCGACGCCCTTGCGGGCGGTTACCAGCCCCATGGAGCG
>CAUJKI010000185.1 GCA_963205015.1 Pseudomonadota bacterium | reverse complement strand
TTTGTCAGCCGGAAGGTGTCTGTCGAAAGAATGCTTTCTGCCGCGTCGCGTGAGGTGTAGTGGTAGACGGTCGCCGAGCAGACGCTTGGCCAGAGGTGGCCTGTGATGGCATCCGACAACCTTGGGCATGGCTTCGCCATGTCGCTGACCGTTTTGTCCGTCACGGTGATGTCTTGCAGCTGCATGGCCTCGGAAATACCATGCTTCGAGAGGGTCGCATTGATGTCGGCGACGATGGCGTTCGCCGCCATGATCTGCGTTTCCATCAGTCAGCGAACCGGAAACTGCCCGTTTGACACGAACTGGTCAAAGCTATCGAAGCTATCCTCGTCCTTCCACGACCGATCCCATGAGCGCGGTTCGGCGCTTTCGAGCAGCAGAAGCGAGATCACGCGATCACGATCCACGTAGGTGTGCTTGAACTCGCGCAGCTTCATATGCGGCGCTTCCTCGGCGCACCACAATGCGGCCGATTGCATTTCGCCGTCGAAGCATTGAATGGCGCTAGCGTCGGCGGCGATAGAGCCCGCGACGGGTTCCTGCGTCTTGCCAGGAATTTTGTAACCGGCGCGGGTTCTGCGCGCGCTACTGCTACGCCGTTCGTAGTCGAGGAACCCGTTGTCCCATCGGATCAGGATGGCGCGCTGATCGGTGATCTCGATGAAACGCAGGCACAACGCCTCGAAGGAGACCTGAAACGTGCGTGCGATATCGCTGAGTAGATGAAACGTGACCTTGCGATGCTCGCCCAAGAGCTTGTCCAGATCGTCGCGCGGCATCAGCAACTGGCTGGCGAAGGCGTTGGCCTCGCGTTCAATGTTGCGGTCGTCGTCTTGGCCGGAGGTGATTCCTGCCTTGTCGCACTGGAACCGGCCTCGCCCCTCACGATGCAGAACGAAATGTCCAAACTCGTGCGCGATGGTGAAGCGCTCGCGTTCAGGGCACTTCGGTCGCGGCTTGTAGAAGATGCCCCATTCCTCGTGCCGATCTTCATTCCGCACCAGCGCGCCTTCGAAATTCTCGGCGTCGAACGCAATTGGCTTCTTGAGACTCGCGCCTTTGCCGAAAGCTGGCTGGTTCAGAAGTTCACGCACGACCTCCAGATCAATAGCAACAGGAAGCTCGTTACCGAAAATTCCACGCAGGAGTTTCCAGATGCGCGCGGCGGTCACCGAAGGGGTGAGCGGTGCGGCACTCAAGGCTTCTTCTCGGCGTCGATTTTCTTGCCGGACAGAAGAGCGAGCATCTGCCGGTAGCGATCCTTCTCCTCGTCGGTCATCCCGGCGTACTCGCGGAAGAAGACCACGTCCTCGGGACTGGCTTGGGGTGCCTGCTGCATGGGCGTGCCCATCACGTCCTCCATCGTCACGCCGAGCACCTGGGCGATCTTCTGAATCCGCTCGGCGGTGGGACGCTGCCCGTCCTTCATTTCCAGTTCCCAGATGTAGGCCTTGGTGCAGCCGACCGCGTCGGCGACCTGTTGCAGGGTCAGCTTCTTCGCCTCGCGCAAGCGCCGCAGGCGTGCTCCAAACGCCGAAGCCATGGCGATGCTCCTGTAGTCAATCAATAAAAACGAGACTCACAGTATAGCCGCGAGATACGTAAAGGGTCTAGATGTGCCCTATTGATTGACAAGCGGAAATCCGAGGTTCAGAATCGCGATTGTATCTCGGTGCTTTACTTGCGCCAGATGCGTGTTCAGCAACCATGTCGCTGGCCCGTGCATTCCGAACATCGGTCGCAGACCTCCGACGCCGATCCAGAAAGGACGAACAAGATGAAGAAAACCTTTGTCGACGTGATGCTCGAGCTGCCGGTGGACGCCACACTACGCGACTTCCTGAGCTCCCACGGACTGCCAGTGCCTGACGGCTTGGCATGGGACGATGCGCCGGAGACCAGTCAGTTTCTGGTCGAGGCAGTCAAAGTCTGGCCCGACACCGCCGCCCGCGACCGGATGACTGCCAACCTCATGGCCAGTGTCCAGTTGGGTGACGCGGCGGGCAAGCAGGCAATGTTCGAGGCCGTTGTGGCAGACGCTGCCGCACTGGCGGGACTGGCGCTGTGCCAGAGCGACATTCACCGCTCGTTCTGGCTCTACGTCCACCATCCGGCGTTGTTTGACCGTGCCTATGACTTCAGCTTTTGGGAAAACCACGGGCCGCAGACCCAGCAATACGACCTGGGTCTAAAACGTCAGCCGATCACGGCCGACAGCGCACTGGTCGCCCTGCGCCAGGCAATCTCGGCCTTCTACAAGCGGGAACTGCAGTGCGGCGACGGCAGTGAGGCGCACTTGGTCGAGCGCAGCCCGGGCGTGTTCCTGTTGTCCGTCCACATCAAGGACATGGCGATGCTGCGGTTGGAATTCGAGGGCTCAACCCTGAAGCGCCGCGTGGGCAATCCCAACATCCACATGGTGCTGGAGTACGCCAAGGCCACCGGCGTGGTGCGGACCTTGGTGCGCGGCGGCGCGAAGTACCAGCAGATGCTGGTCGAGGCCTTCGCCGAGCATGTGCTGGGCGTCAAAGCAAACGCGCACCGGATCAAGTCGCCCACCCTGGATTTGTCGATGCTGCGCACCGGCTTCGAGGTGCCGGAAGCGTTCGATGACGGGTTCTCGATGGTGCAACTCAAGGCGCTCACGCTGCTCAGCCCGGACAGCGCACTGAAGATCGAATGCACCGCGATGCAGTCCAGCCAGCAACGCTCCGTGCATGAGCTGCTGAAGGAGAAGCTGCCCGGGCCGCTGGAAGGCCAGTGGGCGGTGACGGCGGCGCAGGTCAATCTCTACTATCCGCCCGAGCCGGGCCGCACGCGTGCCAAGGTGGTCACCATCGAAGTGACCAGCAAGGGGCGTCTGAACCTGCACAAATTCGATGCCAAGATGCAGGCGCAACTTGAGGGCTATCTCGTCGCAGTGGGCATCTTGCAGAAGGGCCAGACCTTGAGTGCACACGAAGTACCGCCGGAAGCGGATGCGGTCAGTTCGACGCCGGTGATCGAGGACTGATCGATGGCGGCGCATGACGCTTGGGCCTTGATCTGCCGCCTGTTCGCGGGCGGCACGCCCGTGCTGCGCGCCACGCTGTCACCGCGCGAGGCATCGGCGCTGACCGTCCTCGGGAAGGCGGTCAAGCCGACGGTCGTGGATCATTCGTTCGTGCTCTGCCCGCACTGCCAGCAGCATCGGGCGCAGGTCTGGGGTGACGGCCGAGGTGGACGGATCTGCCGTTGCCCGGACTGCGGGCCCGTGGCCGTCGAAGCGAACGACGGTGCGGCGCTGGCCTTGGACGAGGACTGGCTTCGGCAGAAGATGCGCCTCGCGCTCGCCATCGAAAGCCGCGACGGCATTGACGATCTGGGCAACGGCGTGTGGCGACTTGGTGATGCCCGCCGGTCGCCGATCCTGCTGGCCCGCGATCTGACGCGCGTGCTGCAAGAACCCGAGCTGTTGGATCGGGTGCGTGTGGTGGGCGGCGACATCCGGGTGATCACACCCAGGCCACGCACGACGCGCGGATCGCCCTTCGGCCCTGGTGTGGAATGGCTTGCGCTGGAGGAGCGCTTCACGTTCTACGGCGGTGGGATCGCACTCGTCGGCACACCATCACCGGCCGCACAACAGACCGTCGTCGATCCGGCCACGCCGGTGTATGGGCCGTTTTCGGCGGACTTCAAGTGGGCGACGCTGCCGGATATCAGTGGCACGCCGATCCGACTCACCGACGGTCAGGCCAAGGTGTTCGCAGCGCTCTGGTCGTTCAAGGGTGAGGCCACGACGGCGGATCGGATCATGCAGCGCGCGGACCTGGACAGCGCCAAGCCGAGCGACATGTTCAAGATCAAGGCGAAAGACAGGGGCAAGCCAGAGCCTGCGGCGCAGCACGCGGCCTACGGTGCGCTCGCGGTCACGCAGCAACGTGCAGGGTTGTACTCGATGCCATGCGCAGCAGGCGCGTTGGCGTGATCCCCCAGACATCAAGACAGGAGATATCTATGGCATAAGCCCAATACCCGATGCGCCCAGGCTCGCGCTGATTTCCAGAGCCTGCACTTTTTTCATCTCTTGGAGTATTTGAAATGACCGGAAAGAACCAATGGGTTGTACCCGTCAATGGCGGCGATCAGTGGGGCGTGCGCGGAGAAGGCAACGACCGCATCACATCCATCCATGACACGCAGCAAGAGGCGATTGACCGCGCGCGGGGCATCGCCGTCAACCAACAGAGTGAGTTGTTCATCCAGGGACGAGACGGGCATATCCGTGAGCGCAACAGCTACGGCAACGATCCGTACCCGCCCAAGGGATGACTCTGGGGCTGGCCTCGCCAACTTACGGGTTGATGCACGACTCTGCTCGTGCAAACACGCAGGCAAACCACTCCCGATGGCACACGCACAAGTGTTTGATGAACAACACTGACTGCGTGTGCCACGGCGACAAAGTTGGCGCAGATTTCGAGAGAAGAGAGGGCGGAACAGGGGCAAACCGGGTGCGTCATGGCGCTCGGGCAACCGACTGGCGGCACTCGCAGAACGGCCCCGAACCCCGCACCGTCTGCGGAACCTGGATACGAAAACGCCCAACCGAGAACGGTTGGGCGCTGAATATTGGTGGACCGGAGGAGGATCGAACTCCCGACCTTCGCATTGCGAACGCGACGCTCTCCCAGCTGAGCTACCGGCCCAAAAGAGGGGCAAATTATAGCCGGTTTTGTGGCCGGGAGGCCAGCCTGCCGCGGGGGCAAGACCGGGGCGAGTGACTGGTCAAGCAACGCGCTCGAGCTCCTCGCGGATGACGCGACGCAGGGTCTTCTCGATATCCTGCCTGCCAATATGGGCCTTCAGCGCCTCATTGATCAGGCTCTGATAATTGCCCCCGCCTGCCTCATTGACCCTGGCGCGAAACCAGTCGAGCACTTCATTGTCCAGCCGGATGGTGATACGGGTCTTGCCGGGCGCTGGCTTGACCGGAGCCCCGCGGCGTGCCTTGGAGAAATCGTATTCAGCTTTCATAATCGTTCCGTTCCTTGCGGGTTGCCTTGCGGGCCGAGATGATTCGAATGCACGCATCGCGCTCCGCACAAACCGAGATGGCGGCCCAGGAAATCGAGCCCGAGCGTTACGCAACGTGCTTCACCTCGAGATCCCTCATCCGGCCGGGTAAGCGCCAAGGGATCTTCAAAGACCGCCACGGCATCGGCGAAATCGACGCCGTGCCTGGCAATGTTCGCCCGGTTCTTCGATTTGTCCCATTCGTAACGCATGTTTGATTATATGTACGATTGTGCATATATACAAATTCTGTGATATCCGGCAATGGAATAGCCCGCCAGCCTTACATGACAATGCATTGCGGAGCATTGCAGCAGGCGCCCGGAGATGTTGTCCGCCTGAAGGCGGACCTGCAAATTCGTGCGCCGTTCATGAAACGCCTTCAACGCAAAGTGCGCGAAGACGCCAAGGACGCCAAGAATTTGAAATCGAGCGCGGATTCTTTGCGTCTTTGCTCCGGGGCCACGTTCTTTTCAGCAGGTACTCCGGGATGTTGTCCGCCTGAAGGCGGACCTACAAAAACCTCGCCGCATTCGACACAGAGGGCACAGAGGCACAGAGAACACAGAGAGAATCCGGCCGGAATGCTTTTCTCCGTGACCTCTGTGTCTCCGTGGGCTCCGTGCTGGAAGCGGTTTGAAATCCCGGCATTCTTCGCGCCCTTTGCGTCTTTGCGGCCTTCGCGCTGGAAGCGGCTGTCCGCCTGAAGGCGGACCTGCAAATTCGTGCGCCGTCAAAACCGGCTCCGTGAGAACCGGCGCCCTGCGGGTCGCGCTTCAGGGGAACGCGGGCGCGGCCTCGAAGAACACCGTTCAGCCGACGACGAGGATATGCACGCGGTAGGGCCCGTGCGCGCCGAGGGTGACGGTCTGCTCGATGTCGGCGGTGCGCGAGGGGCCGGAGACGAAGTTCACGGCGCGGGGAAGCGCGCCGCGCTCGGCGCGCAGGAGCGCCCAGGCGTCCTCCATGAAGGGCAGGATGCGCGCCGCGTCGACGAGGGCGACGTGGGTCTCCGGCAGCAGGCTGGCCGCCGCCGGGGTGTCGGGGCCGGAGAGGAGCATGAGCGTGCCGGTCTCGGCGATGGCGCAGAAGCAGCCGGTGATGCCGACGAGGTCGTCGCCGCGCGCGGGCCGGTCTTCCATGGCGAGGCCGGCGCCGGCCCAGTCGAGCGCGCGCAAGCCGGGCCAGCAGACCCCGCGCGCCGGCAGGCCGTTCAGGGCGAGGTAGCGGGCGACGGCTTGCGGCGCCTGCGCCAGGCCGGCGATCCTCTCGACGGTGCTGGCGAGGGCTTCGGCGCGGGCGCGGAAGCGCTCCTCCGGCTGCCAGTCGCGCGGCGGCTGCAGGCCGACGGGATGCCGGGCGAGGTGGGCGTCGACGGCGGCGGCGCCGTCGGCGCGGGCGCCGCGGTCAAGCGCGGCGCGCAGGCGGTCGAGGATGGCCTCGCGGGCGCTCATGAGCTTGCCCTCTCCCCGGCCCTCTCCCGCAAGCGGGAGAGGGAGAAAGACCTTTGCGCCCTCATCGCTGGCTACTCTTGTACAGCTCGCGGAAGGTGCGGCCCTCCGGCGCGGGGAAGTCGCGGCCGCCGCTCCAGCCGGGGGCGAGCGGCAGGCGGCGGATCAGCCGGCGCTCGCCGCCGAGCCGCCTGAGGGCGCGCGCGGCGAGGCGGGCGCCGAGGCCGTAGAGCGCCGGGCGCCGCGCCAGCCAGGCCCAGAGGGCAAGGGCGGCGCGCTCGGAGAAGGGCTTGAGCCGGCGCGCGACGGCTTCCTCGCGCAGCTTCCTCATGAGGTCGGGCAGCGGGATCTTCACCGGGCAGACGACACCGCACTGGTTGCACAGGGTGGCGGCGTCGGGCAGGTACACGGCGTTCTCGAGGCCGACGTAGGACGGCGTCAGGACGTTGCCCATCGGGCCGGGATAGACCCAGCCGTAGGCGTGGCCGCCGACGGCCTGGTAGACGGGGCAGTGGTTCATGCAGGCGCCGCAGCGGATGCAGCGCAGGATCTCGCGCAGCTCGCCGGCCAGCAGGCGCGAGCGGCCGTTGTCGACCAGCACGATGTGGAATTCGCGCGGGCCGTCGCTCTCGCCCTCCTCTTTCGGGCCGGTGTGCACCGAGACGTAGTTGGTGATGGCCTGGCCGGTGGCCGAGCGCGGCAGCAGGCGCAGCAGGGTGGTGGCGTCCTCCAGCGTCGGCACCACCTTCTCGATGCCGGTGAGGGCGACGTGGATGCGCGGCAGCGTGGTGCACAGCCGCCCGTTGCCCTCGTTGGTGACGATCAGGGTCGAGCCGGTCTCGGCGACGAGGAAGTTGGCGCCGGAG
>CAUJKI010000184.1 GCA_963205015.1 Pseudomonadota bacterium | reverse complement strand
GTGTCGCCATCGTGGAAGATGAGAAAAGCGTCGACGTCGAGCTGACGAAGCGGCGGCGGGATCAGCTTCGTCTGGATCGTTCCAGCGAACTCTAGCGGCCGACGGCAAGTATATAGCTGCATACGTCAGGCGCTTGTTAGCGGTCGAAGCCAAAGCGTCGGTTGTCACCGACTATTTCCGCAACTGGTTGAACTGCGCCTGCATGAACTTTGGAGTAGCTCGACGGACGCGGCTCACACCGGACACATCCGACGCTTAGTCGACCATTCTTCCTTTGTTGCGGTCGGCAAGAATGGGCGCACCCATTTCTTGAACCGCCATGTCTCCTCGTTGTGTAGGTAGCCACCAGGCAGCGCTGAAGCCGAAATTCTCGGCTTTACGCGGCAGCTAGCCAATGAGCTTGCGCCGTTCGGCGTACGGGTCAATGCCGTGGCTCCAGGCCTGACACTGAGCGGACGGTTTGAGGTCCGTCTGTCGGAAATGAAGGAAGGTCAGCGCAAGGAATTCTCTGCCGCTGTGCCGCTGGGGCGGTTGGAAGCAATACTGTTTCTGTCGATGGACGCGTCTAGCTACATCACTGGCGCGACGCTGGATGTGAATGGCGGGCGCTTTATGATGTGATGATCATGCTGATCCAGGCTGGTCACCCGACATCTGCTTTCTCGACGTTGTGATTGTAGACAAGCCGATGTGGCTCGATGGCGACATCGCCGCCATCGACGGCGCCGAGTTCAGGATGTCAACTCTTGCGACAACCTGAACGCCAAAGGCATGCGATGACGGAGCCGCACTGACCACCGGGATCGTTCAGCTTGCCAAGGAGTGCGACCGCTAGGCTATCGGAGCATCCGTGAGATGCTTCGTGCTTGAGAAGCATGAGAGTAGAGCAGCCAGTGAAGATTTCAGTCTCCGTTGCGGTTACCTAATTTGCGCAAAGGCTCGCAGTATTGCGGGTGAGGAGTGGTACAGTGAATTCTACGTGAAGCGAAACACGCAAGTAGGGGATAGCGTGCGTGGGCCAGCATAGGTTGGATCGCATCGATATCAAAATTCTTGCCCATTTGCACAAGAATGGGCGCATGACAAATGCTGCACTCGCCGGCGCCGTGGGCCTGTCAGCCAGCCCGTGCCTTGCCCGCGTGAAGCGCCTGGAAAAGCTTAAATATATCGTCGGGTATGGCGCGTATCTGGATGCATCGAAACTTGGGTCAACTCAAATCGTCTTTGCCGAGATAACGCTGTCCGATCATAGAAAAGAAGACTTCTCCAAGTTTGAAGCTGCCATCAAAACCTGTGAGGCACTGGTCGAATGCCATTTGGTGAGCGGGGGATTCGACTACCTGTTGAAGCTCGTAACGCGAGATATCGATCACTATCAGTCTATAGTCGATGGGTGGCTCGAGCGGCGTATCGGGATACGTCGGTACTTCACCTACGTCGTCATCAAGTCACCTATCATCCGACGCCAGCTACCTTTCCCCAGCAACTCGCTTCCCGGTGAGGTCGGCGAGTGACGCCATGCCTCTCCTGAGCGAACCATAATATGTCAGCTTGCGGTCTTCTCTATGCCGCAGTTGAGCTGCGCACGAGCGCGTAAGCAGTTTCCTTCACGCCTGGATCGCGAAGTCGCCCACAACGGGCAGGCGGTATCTTGACGCGTCATCGCATGAGTTCTAATATTTAGCATAACGTTCTGAATATCAGCACATATGCATCAGGCATCGTTCGCCGATGCCGCGGATCCGACATGGCGAAGAGGCGGCGGCATACCGCTGCGCATGAGCTGAAGGGAAATAAACGTGACACAAGCCAAGATGATGCATCTGTGCGGCTTTCTTAGCAGCGGCCCGGTTGTTCATAGTCATGCAGTGTGGCGCAACCCGCATCACGAGACCAAGTTTCTCACCCTTTCGCACTACGCCGAGGTGGCCCGGACCCTCGAAAGAGGGTATTTCGACTTTCTGTTCTTTCCGGATCGTCTCGCTATTGGGGATCGCTTCGGAGGAAGTCCGGAGATCGGCCTGAAGCACGCGGATCAGGACGCCACACGGCTCGACCCTGTCCCCATCCTGGGGGCTCTGGCCGCCGTGACGAAGCATCTTGGATTGGGCGCCACGCGTTCGACGTCATACGACGCACCTTATAATCTCGCACGCGAATTTGCGACGCTCGATCATCTCTCCGATGGGCGCGCGGCATGGAATGTCGTCACCTCTATGAACGATGCCGAAGCGCTCAACTTCGGCGACGCGCTCCATCTCGGACATGCAGAACGCTACGATCGTGCAGACGAGTTTATGGAGGTCGTGTTCAAGCTGTGGGACAGCTGGCAAGAGGATGCGCTGATCCTGGACCGTCAAAATGGCATCTACGCCGATCCGTCCAAAGTCCATTACGTAGATTACAAAGGGAAGTGGTTTAAGTCCCGTGGCCCCCTCAACGTGCCGCGCAGCCCGCAAGGCCGCCCAATTATCATCCAGGCCGGCGCGTCCGGACGAGGCAAAGAGTTTGCGGCGCGTTGGTCGGACGTCATATTCGGGCTTCAGCCCGGAGTCGAACAGATGCGAAAGTTTTCAGCGGACATTCGCTCTGCGCTGGATGCGCAAGGGCGGCCGAGAAGCGCCGCAAAGGTCCTTATGGCAATCATGCCATTCGTTGGCCACAGCCGTTCGGAGGCTCAAGACAAGCGAGATCTCCACGACTCGCTGATAGATCCGATCGTTGGTCTTTCGACTTTGGGCGGGCATATCAATGAGGACTTTTCGACAATGCCGCTCGATGCGTCGATCTCCTCTCTCGAATCTCAGGGTACGCGAGGCAATCTCGCGGCTCTGAAGAGCATCGGCGGTGGAAAATCCATCACGCTTCGAGAGGCTGGGCAGATCTACGGCCGAGGTGTCATGTGTCCGCGCTTCGTTGGAACCGGCGCTGACATTGCGCAAGAGATGATTGAAATCTTCAAGTCGGATGTTGCTGACGGGTTCATCGTGTCACCCGCATTCGTCCCCGATGCATTCCAGGATTTTGTCGATCTGGTTGTTCCGGAGCTTCAACAGCGCGGCTACTTCAGAACCGCTTATAACGATCGGACGCTGCGTAATCGCCTCAATTCATAGTCGGCGGAGGAGCCGAAAGTGAGCACCGGGGGAGCCGTACTGGCGAGACCCTATCAAATGTATCCGAGCCTCTCGGATATCTGCGCGGCGCACTTCTTGACGCTGACGCCGAACTTCTTGAGGGCAGACGGTGATAACCTCTCTGACGGACCGGATATACCGAGAGCAGCAATGGGATATTTGCGGCTGTCAAAGATTGCGGAGGACACCCCCGAGACGCCGATCTCCCATTCATCACGCACAGATGCGACACCTCGCTCGCGAACCGACGTCAACTCTTGCTCGAGCGCGGCGCGTGTCGACAGGGTATTCGCAGTAAAGCGCTCGAGTTTCTTCGCCACGCGAGCTACGGCATCCGGCTCAAGATACGCGAGAATAGCCTTTCCCGTTGCCGTGCAATGCACGGGAGCCGAACCGCCGATGCGCGTGAACGTTCGCACCGACCGGTCGCACTCGATCTGGTCCAGATACACAACGTGGTCGGTTTCAAATCCGGCCAGGAGCACGGTCTCATTTGCTTCGTCCGCCAGCTGGCGCATGAAAGGGTATGATACGCGTCGTAGATCCAGACGCGACACGATGAGAGTCCCGATTTCCCAGAGCTTCAAGCTCAAAGTATACTCGCTCGTGTCGGAGCGCTTTTCCACGATGCCAAGCTGCTGAAGCGTGCCGAGGATGCGAAACGCGTTGCTTTTTGTCCAGCCGAGCTCCCGTGCCAGATCCGTCACCCCGCGTGGCCCTTCGCTTCGCGACAGGGTATCGATCATGGCGAACGCCTTTGCCACAGTCTTATCCATTGCCGCGCTCCAGGGGGCTCATACTTAACTCTATTGCTCGATCATGCGTCAGATCCCCCCGCTTAGACAAAAGACCAGCACCCTTCAAGGGCTACCATCAAGGCCGCATCCGACGACTGCTCGTGATCACGGATATTGAAAGGGATAGGGGACAATCCGAGCCGATGGGCCGACGGCATCCTTGCCTTTACCATCCGAGCCCGCCTTCCTTGAACGATAGGCGGTACGGAGACGGCCATAGACGGACAATGCCTAGAACACTAAAATAGATGAATTAATTCGGCGGAGTTGGAGCTTAGCGAGCTCGGCACTCCAGAATACACGACCTCGCCCGTCTTGAGGACGATGACATCGTCGCAGTGGTCGAGCGCATGGCCGACGTTCTGCTCCACAAGGACGATCGATTTTCCCAGTTTGTCGCGAATGGTCGTAATGATCCCGAGAACCCGTTCGGTCATGGCCGGCGACAGCCCTGTCGACGGCTCGTCGAGCACGAGCAATTTGGGGTCGCTCATCATCGCCTGCGCAATCGATAGCATGCGGCGCTCTCCGCCACTCAGCGAATAAGCCTGCTGCTTGAGCCTCTCCCTGATACGCGGAAAGAGCTGAATGACGGTTTCGAGGCGCTCCTCGAGCTGCTTCTTGTTATTGCCAAGAACGTAGCCACCGATTTCCAGGTTCTTTCTCACGCTGAGAGAGGGGAAGACGCAATCGTCCTGGAACGATACCGCGATACCGGAACGCACGCGTTCACTTGACGCCATGTTCGTGACGTCGCGGCCATTGATCAAAATCTGTCCCTGCCAGACTGGAATGAGACCAACGAGGACGCGCACCACGGAGGATTTTCCCGCGCCGTTATGCCCAAAGACTGCCAGGATCGACTGCGGCGCCACATGAAAGGAAACACCGCGAATGATCGGATCGGCACCATAGCCGGTGACCAGGTTTGTGACGGTCAGCATCAGACGCTCTCCGCCTCTCGCTTCCCGAGATATGCTGACATGAGCGTTCGGTTGCCGAGCACCTCCGCAGAGGTGCCTTGTGCAACTACCCGCCCCTCATCGATAAAGAGCACCCAATCGGCGAGTTCGCGCACAACTGTCATGTTATGCTCAATCATGCAGATTGTCCTATGCTCGCTCTCTGCAAAGCCTCTTATCTGGTCGAAAAACTCACCTAGGCGCTTTGGATCGACACCCGAGGTGGGTTCATCAAGCAGCATGATACTTGGATCGTACGCACGCAGTCGCGCCAGAGCGAGCATCTTTCGCTGTGCATAGGAAAGCTCGCCGGCAAGCTGATTGGCCTTCTCGGAGAGACGGAAGCGCTCCATCAAATGCCATGCGTATTCGATATTTTCTGCTTCCTTGCTGTCCGAAACTCTCGGTTGCGCAAAGAGGCGTATGGCATTCTCGCCGGGCTGATCCCTGAGCGACGCCAATACATTCTCGATCGCTGTCAGCCGCGGCCATATGCGGACGTCCTGGAACGTTCTTGCAATGCCGAGCCGCGCGATTTCCGGCGGGGCAAGTCCAACGATGTTCTTCCCTTTGAAGGTGACCTCGCCCTTCGTCGGCGCCACGAAGCCGCTCAGCATGTTGAACACCGTGGTCTTGCCGGCGCCGTTCGGGCCAATGATCGCGGTGATCTTGCCTTCCATCAGCGAAAGATCGACGCCGTTGACGGCGACGAGACCGCCGAACGACTTATGCAGGTCTTTGCAGGAGAGAGCCGCCGGCTTCAACGACGCGTTGCGCTCGGCCGGCTCTGATACGACAAGCGAGATGGCTTGAGCTGGCTTGTCCGCTCCGGGCTCTGGCGCAGGTCGGCGGTAGTTGCTGAACCGCTCGCGGACCAGCCCCGACGGCTTCACGATCAATACCAGAACAAGGATGAGCGAAAAGATACCCTTTCTGACGTGCGCAACTGCATCGGTTGAAATAAGCGCGTAGTGCTCGAGCCCGAATCTGAGGCCCTCGAGCAGGGCCATCGTCACGAAGACGCCGATGGTCGCGCCGACGATGCTGTACTGTCCACCGAGGATCAGCATGATCAGGAACAGGATGACGAGTTCCAGCTCGAATTGCGATGGCCCGATATAGTTGAAGTAGTGGGCAAAGGCCGCGCCTGCGATGCCGGTCAGCGCCGCGCCAATGGCGAAGATGCTGAGGCGTACGTTGGTAGCGCTGCGTCCATACGCTTCCACTGCAAGGTCATCTTCCCTCGTCGCACGCACGAGCCTCCCATAAGGCGACTCGATGATGCGTCGGCAAAACAGGAAGGAAGCGCCCATCAGCAAAAGCGCCACCAGCAGGTTCATGCTCGACGCTGAAAGCTCGATCACTCCCAGGTTCACGGGGCGGGAGGTAAGTACCCACGGCCCAAACCCGACTTTCGGAATACCAGAAATCCCGTCCGGACCGCCAGTAATGCCCAGGTTGATGACGATCGTAATGAAAATGAGCTGCATGGAGAACGTGATGATCATGAAGTAGCGGGCGCGATCCTTCAAAGCCGGCCAGCCGATCAGGCCCGCACCTGCGGCCGCGGCGATCGCACCACAGAGAAGCGAAATTGGATAGGCGCCGGCTGGCAGAAACGTCTGGCTTGCAATGGCAGCGGCATAGGCGCCAAGTCCGAAAAAGACTGCGTGTCCCAGATGAAGCAGACCGCCGAGACCCTTGATGAGCATATATCCACGGGTCGCAATGACCATGATGGCCGCATAGGTAAGAACGTCGACGACATAGATCATTGTCTTGCTTTTCTTCCTTCAACGACGGAATCGCTCAAGGTCGCGTCGGCGTGGAGACGCCGCCGAACAAGCCTTGGGGTCGAATGATCAGGGCCGCCATCACGAACGAATAGGCGATCACCTCCTGCCAGCGCGATGCGAATGCCCAGACGGCGAGGTGAAAGGCGAGGCCGAGCATGACTGCGCCACGAACAGGGTTCTTGAACGCACCGAGCCCGCCGATGATAATCGCAGCCAGGGCGAGGAAGAGCGGCGTCGCCGCCACGTAAGGATCGACGCCCGATTCCGCAACATCTGGAATGGCAGCGAGACTCACGATGAAGCCAGCAATGGCAAACGTGCGGATGTAGGCGCGATCGAGCTCGATACCCATGCCTTGTGCCAACCGCGGATTGTCGGCGACCGCAAGAATTGCCAAGCCGGCTCGCGAGTGCAGGCAAAACATTGCGATGGCGCCGAGCGTGATGAGGCTGATGGCCATTTTTGCGATCTGAGCCACATTGAGCCGCGTGCCGAGAAGCGTCCAGCCTAGCAGGATCGAGTCGATGATGTAGAAGCGCTCGGCGCTGAGGATCGCGGCAACAAAATTCTCTGTCGCCACAAACAGAGACAGTGAGACAACGACCAGGACGAAGAGCGGCGCATTGCGCTTGATGAAAAAGCGATAGACAACGAGATAATTCAAGACAGAGAAGAAGACGCCGGCGGCAATCGCGACGGCCATTCCCACGACGAGTGGCAGGCCCGCCGACTTGGCGAGCCATAGTGTGTACGCAGATGCGAGATAGACAGCGCCTATCCCGAAATCCAGCATGCCAACGGTGCGCCAGATGAGCGCCAGAGCCAGCGCTACGATTGCGACATTCAAACCGAGTGCCAGTCCGTTGATGCCGTACGGTAGAATCGAGAGGATTGTCTCGTGCATGCGACTTCCAGCTCTGTCATTGCAACGTGCAATCAGCTACCGGCCGCAAACGGGCCGGTAGTTGACAATCAAACCTGGCTTACTTCAGCTCTTCGTCGCCCAGGATTTTCTCGAGCTTCTTTTCTCCATTCGCGATGGTGAAAATCGCCATAGGACGTATCGTCTTCCCGTCCTCCAGGAACGTGAACTTGTTGATCGGCGTCTGCACGGTGCCAAGAGCGCGCAGCTTGGCAGCCATGTTGGCGCCGGTGACAGGCTTGCCTTCTTTGATGAGCTCGCGCGCAAGCATCATGTCGATCCATGCGAAGTCATAGCCCGCGCCGACGAACCCGCCATACTCCTTCGCGGATTCGAAGACGGCTTTCGGCGCCGTCTCTGGAACGGCGTGCCCCGCATAGAAGAAATTCTTCTCCGCCACCTTGAGATTGTAGATGTCCGGTATATCGCCGGCGCCGTGCGTCATGAAGATTCCTTCGTAGCCCAGTTCCCGTCCCGTCCGTATCGCTTGCGCGACGGTACCTCCACCGATGCTTGCGAGAAATACCGCATCCGGTTTGGCCTGCATGATCTTCGTGAACTGTGCGCGCAGATCCGGGGGCGCATTTGGATGGCCTTCAGCAGCGACCATCTTGATCCCGTGCTTGCCGAACTCAGCTTCGCACATGTCGCGAAGCTCGAGGCCATACTCATAGTTCACATACAGCACGCCGAATGTTTTCACTTCCGGATGCCTCTGCCGGATCCAGGCCACGGCGACACGGCAGTAGAATGTGGTGACGGCGTCGAGCTGCTGGGTCAGCTTCGACTTTTTCGTTATGTTGACGCCCTGCGCGGTCGTGAACGCGAGGATGCCCTCCTCGTCGATCATCGGGCCGTTCTGCACCATGACGTTGGTGCCCCAGCACAACAGGCTGACGATCTTGTTGACCTGGATCGCCTTACGCATGGAGAGCCTTGCCTGTGCCGGATCGGTGTTACCGATATCCATGGGCACCAGCACGACCTTACGCCCCTCGACGCCACCGGCTGCGTTGGCCTCGTGGATGGCGATTTCGGCACCTTTCCACAGAGCCGTCGCAAATTTTGCCGATCCGGAGGATGTGCTCTGACAAATTCCGAATGCAATCTCATCGGCCGCACTGGCCGGCTGACCAAATGCAAGAGCGGCGACTGCAAGTGCTGCAGATGCCCAATACCTTCGTTTACTCATTCCCCATTCCTTCCTGTGCTGCTGCAGGTGCCGTCAACTTTTGAATTGGGCGAACAATCGGCCGCAATCATCGAGCGTGTCGAAGTGTTGAATGGCCGCTATGAGTTTGTTGCTGTCCGCCGAACTTAGGCCCTGCTCTCCTACCGAGAGGCAGTCCCTGAACTTCTGCAGGATCTGCTCCTGCGAGGCCGCGCAAGGCAAGAGAGCAGGCTCGTTCTCGACGAGGTGCGAACATATGCGGCCGTCGTTGAGCGCCACACGCACCTCAGTTGGCGCAAACGCACCCGTCCATGCCTCGTTGACCTTGACGGAAATGCTTCGCGCCAGGCGCCCGACGTCAGGATCGCGTACGGCGCTTTCCGTGATGTGCTCCAGTTTCAGCGCGCCTCGGATCAGCGAAGACGCGACCGCATACTGCACGCTGAACATGCCTGCGACCTTGGGGTTGCTGGATGGGTCAAACGGGCGGCCGACAGTCTCGTAGATGTACGGGGAGATCGTTACTGTCACGGCCGCGATATCGGATGGCGTAAATGTTCGCCCCGCGTTCAGCGCTGCGACCGCTTCAACAGCGGCTATGCTGCAATAGCAAACCGGAACCGGCTTAACTCCGGTGCTATCCGTAAGAAACGATCGTCCGAAGTTGGCTTCAACGAGCGCCAGATCGATCTCGTCGAATGTGCGACAGAATCCGCTTTCTCCGGTCAGGAAACGCGAGGGCGCACTCACACCCCTCTCGGCGAGTTGAGCCGCGAGAACGCCCGACTGCGCGGCAAACGCTGACTGATACCTCTTGGAAAGCGTGCGTTCGACAATGGACTGCTTCGTGCCACCGGCCAAGCTCAACGACAAGCCAAGCGCGTGTTGAACGCGCTCTTTGTCGAGGTCCATGACGAGGGAGGCGCCGAGCGCCGCCCCGAATGTGCCGTAGACCGACGTCTCGAACCATCCGCTCGTGCGCGCTGTCGCCTGCGAGAGCCAGCAGCTAAGCTCCATGCCGGCAATGATGGCCAGTAACGCCCTTTTGCCATCGATATGACGCGCTTCGGCAACGGCCATGACGGCCGGAATGACAACGATGGCTGAGTGTGTGATCGAGCCAAGGTGAACGGAGTCGAAATCCAAGCCGGCCGAGAAGACGCCGTTGACGAATGCCGTTGAGCGGCTTGGGAGATGCGCGCGCGTTCCCCAGACGTAGCTCTCGGGTTTGCCACCTTCATCCAATGCTATGTCGAACGCTGCCCGGCTTTCGATCTCGCTTGCACCGGCCCACCCGACACCGATTGTGTCCAGGATCAGCAGCTTTGCGGCCTCGATCGTCGCTGTCGGCACCTTCTTCAGCGCGCCGGGGCGACTTGTGATTTCGATGAACGCGGTGATCAGATCAACCGTTCCTTCCTTCACCAAGTCATCGAGAAGGGCAAGAACCGCATCGTCGGGGCGGTCACCTGAGTATCAGCGAAGGTTGCGTCTCGGTCGGCAAGTGCAGGGTGAGGCTCTTAATCCAAGCGTCGTTTCAATCAGTCCAGGTCGTACCATGAGTCAAAGCGCCACCGCCTTGTCCCAATTGGCATCCGATTTCAGAGGTTCGCTGAGGGGGCTTGCTTCCACCGTGTCACTACTGACGACGGAGAAGGGCGGTGAGCGCTTTGGAATGGTCGCGACAGCCGTCATGCCGGTCACATTGCAGCCCCCAGCGCTGGTGGTGGGCGTGAATTGCTCGGCGTCAATACACGATGCGATCGCCGAGTGTGGTTGGTTCGCCGTCAATCTTCTGGCAAAGCAGCATGAGGTCGTGAGCAGGCACTTCACAGCGAACTCACGGAGCGAGCGGTTCGCCGTCGGAAATTGGGCTGACCTGGTGGTCGCATCATCACCCGAAATTCGGATGCCGGTTCTTACTGATGCAGCGGCGATGATCTGTTGTCGCGTCCGCGAAATCATCCCCTACGGTACGCACGATCTTTTCCTGTCCACGGTGGAGCAGGTCACCTCGACGCCGAACTCCGAACCACTGCTCTACTGCAACGGCAGCTTCGGTTCGTTCAACTCTCCGCCGTGAAATTCCATAGACAAGATATCGATGCGTCGACCTGAAGTGGTCGACGCATCGGAGCCCGCAAAATTACGGCTATGTTTACGCGCCGGCCAAGGCACGCTCAAGACATCCGAGCGCCTCGTCGATTTGCGCGTCAGTGGTGATCAGAGGCGTAAGAAAGCGGATCACATTGCGATAGACACCACACTTGATGACCAAAAGACCTGCAGCACGGGCATTGTCGATGACCGCTTGCGCATAGTCCGGGTCGGGAACTTTCTGGCTGCGGTCTGCCACCATCTCGATGGCCAGCATGCTTCCCCGTCCTCTCACCTCACCAATTCTGGGGAATTTCTGCTGGAGTGTCTCTAGGCCGGTTCTCAAGCGCTCACCGAGCGCAACGCTGCGCTCAAGCAGGTTATCCGCTTCGAATGCATCCAGGACACCAAGCGCTGCAGCGCAGGCGATGGCATTACCGCCATATGTGCCACCGAGCCCGCCGGGTGTGGGCGCATCCAAGATCTCTGCGCGTCCCACGACTCCGGACAGAGGGAACCCACCAGCAAGGCTCTTGGCGACGGTCACGAGATCGGGCTGGATGCCGGACCTCTGAAAGCCGAACCAGTCACCGGTCCGTCCGAACCCAGTTTGTATTTCGTCCACGACCAACACGATGCCGTGGCGCGATGCGATTTCCCGTAATCCGACGAGAAAATCATCCGGCGCAGGTAGAAATCCGCCGTCGCCTTGAACCGGTTCGACGACGATCGCCGCAACACGCTCCGGCGCGACTGCCGTGGCAAATAGCTCTGCGAGCGCGGCCAGGGCCTTTTTCGTCGTGATGTCGCGATAAATATCCGGATACGCCGAATGGTAGATTTCGGCCGGGAAGGGGCCGAAGTTCTGTCGGTAGGGACTGCTAAATCCAGTCAGCGTAACGCCGAGCAGAGTGCGACCGTGAAAGCCGCCCCGAAACGCAACGATTGCCGGGCGGTTCGTGAAGCTGCGAGCAATCTTTACGGCGTTTTCAACGGCCTCTGCCCCCGTGGTCAGAAAAACGCTTTTGTATGCTGCGGCTCCTCCGACCAGTTTGTTCAGGCGTTGGGCAAGCTGGATATAGGGTTCATATGCGGCGACCTGAAAGGCGGCATGGGTAACCTTCTGAAGCTGAGCGCTGACTGCCGCGACGACGCGGGGGTGATTGTGCCCGACGTTGAGGACCCCGATCCCGCCGACAAAATCGAGATATCTCTTACCCTCGACATCCCAAACTTCGGTTCCTGCTGCCCTGCTTATTGCAATCGGATGAGCGGTGGCAACGCCACGGGCGATCTGGCGATCGCGCTGCTCGAGTAGCGAGCTGTTTGTTTGCATAGCGGTTTCCATATCGGATCTCGATGGCAACGCCGGCGTACAGCCGATAGGTCGATCCGGGTTCGCTATGAGATGTCAGAACGGACAACAATTGGTGGCGAATAAGGACTATCCTCCGTAAGGACCTGCTGTTGGTCCTGCTCTGCACGGTAGATTATGCCGACGAGCCTGAAAGTGAGCTCGTAAGTGCGGTAAGCACGGAACGTCGAACGCGAGCCTCTATGCCGTGATGGCTAAGTGCGGGGCATGGACGCGTCGGATGCGCAGAAGCTGTGCGGTCTCGAGGCGGAGAACGCCGACGCGCAGTCGCGCACTGCGGGCGTTCGAATAAACGCGCGGCTCCAGCCCCAGGCCGCTCACCTGTGCATGGCGTGTGGAAAACACATTTCCGGCCCGAGGTGTGTCGCCGCCTGTGGCCATCAGGCACTAGCGCTGCGCAGGGCAAACAGTGACAGTGCACTGATCACCGACGTTGGGGCGGGGGTGCGCCTTACGGACGTCTGCCGCCAGCCCTGGAGGGACGCGGCGAGAAGAGTGCTATGATCTGGATGACAATGATGATCTCGGTCGTGTTCTCATGTGGTTTCGCATGCGGCACCTTGTGGGCCGCACGCCACCGAACGTAGACCGGCTGGAGCTGTTGCTGAGCGTTGTGCCAAGTCAACTACGCTCAGCTACGCCCAGGCTTCTCTCGGACCAGGAAGAGGTGCCGGCGGCGGTTGCACGTCGATCACGCGGGGCCGCACGGCCCGGTGCTTGGCGATCAGTCCGCGGGACGTCGCAACGACTGCGTCGATTTTGCGCGTGTCGCGAGACTCTTCCGAGCCCGGCTGCACGGTGCGCCCATCTACGTACGCGCCGCGCAACGCCTCCGCGTTCGCCTGCGTGACGAGCCAGAGCAGATCTCCGGCCGTGCGCGACAGAGACCGCGCGCCCGGCAGAATAGGTGCAAGGGTCGGCAACAGGTATTTCCAGGCAAGGATCTGGAAGACGTTACGCTCGCGCGCAATGTCGGTGCCGGGCACGACGCTCGGATTGAAGGCGAAGGTGGAGAAGCGCGGCTCGGTGGCGGCGAAGTGGCGCGCCGACATGAGATTGAGCAGTTTCGAGGCGCTGTAGCGTGCTTCTCCGCGCTCGACGCCTTCGGGTAGGTGCATTTGCGAGCGCGTGTTGTCGGCGAGGGCGTCCGGCGGCTGCCAGATCGCGCGCGCAATCCCCATCAGGCAGAAGGCCTCGGGGTCGTGCACTTCGCTTGAGGTGAAGATCAGCCGACCGCCGGTCGCGATATGCGGCGCGAGGCTGTCGGCGAGGAGG
>CAUJKI010000183.1 GCA_963205015.1 Pseudomonadota bacterium | reverse complement strand
TCTCGATCTTCGGCGGCTTCGTGTTCTCCGACAGCGAGAAGAACGGCGTCGCTATCGTTGTGACGGCGCGCCGCGATGTCGCCCGCGCGCGGATGCTTGCCCGCGAGATCGCCGAGCTCGGCTGGAACAATCGCGCCCGCTTCAGGAAGAAGCTGACGCCGCTCTCAGACAGCGTGCAGCTTGCGCTCCAGTCCAACCGAGCGCCGGTCATCTATTCGGACTCGGGCGACAACCCGGGTGGCGGCGGCACGGGCCGTACGACCGAGCTGCTCTCCGCACTCGTGTGGGCTGGCGCCGAGAACGTGCTCATCGGCAGCTTCTTCGACCCGCCGCTTGCGCGAGCCGCGCACGAGGCTGGCGTCGGCGCGCGCATCCGTGCGCGCTTCAACAGCCATCCCGGTCTTCCATGCGACGCACCCTTCGAAGCCGACGCGGAAGTTGGCGGCCTTCATGACGGCACGATCGTCGGGCGTCTCGGCTATGCCCAAGGTCGAACGATGCACCTCGGGCCCTCGGCGGCACTCAGGATCGGCGGCGTTACCGCGGTCGTGATCTCCGACCGGATGCAGACGGCGGATCCCATGTTCTTCGAGATGTTCGGCCTCGACATCGGCAAGGCGGCGACGGTGGTGGTCAAATCGCGCGGGCATTTCCGCTCGGGCTTCATCCCCTGGTTCCCGCCCGAGCGCGTCTACGAGGTCGACACCGAGGGCCTGACCTCGCCTGTTCTCGAGCGGCGCCAATGGCAGCGGATACCGCGCCCCTCCTACCCGCTCGACGAGGACGTGAGCTGGTCGCCGCCGCCCGAGTGGTGACGCGGCAAGCGGCCGCAACCAGCCATGCGCCGCGGGCAGATGAATTTTGCCGTGCTGCTCTTGCCAATACGGTCATCTTGGTGCCAAACACTAAGTCCGGACAAAGTCGTCGAGCGTGGGGACAGGCGCACGATGAGCGCACCAAGCTGTCCCGTGGGGAGCCAAGGTGAGCGAGACGAGCGCCATCGTCGCGGAGACGGCCGCGCGTATTTTCGAGGATCTTGCCGATCCCCAGACGGTCAACCAGGCCAAGGATGAAGGCTGGCAGGCGCCGCTCTGGAATTCTCTCGAAGAAAGTGGGCTGACGCTCGCGTGGGTGCCTGATGCGCTCGGCGGTGCCGGTGCCTCGCTCGCAGACGGCTTCGAGGTGGTGAAGGTGGCCGGCCGCTTTGCCGCAGCCGTACCACTCGCCGAGACGCTGCTCGCGGGCTGGCTGCTCTCCGAAGCTGGCATCTCCTCGCCAGCGGGTGCCATGACGATCGCGCCCTCGCGCTGGTCCGATGATCTCAAGATCGATGCTGCGGGCGTACTCACGGGCAAGGCGCGCAACGTGCCGTTCGGCACGCGCGCCGGACACATCGCCGCGCTTGCGGATGGGCCGTCCGGTCCTGTGGTCGCGCTCGTGAAGCTCGGCGATGTGCGCCCGACTGAAGGGCGCAATCTGGCAGGCGACGCGAGCGTCGAGATCGCTTTCGACAAGGTGAAGGCGATCGCGCATTCGGCCGCTCCCGTGGGCCTCGACCGCCAGCGCCTCATGCTATTGGGCGCAACCGTGCGCGCGAACCAGATGGCCGGTGCGCTCGAAACCGTTCTCGCGATCACGACGCGCTATGCCGGCGAGCGTGTTGCCTTCGAGAAGCCGATTTCCAAATTCCAGGCCGTGCAGCACAATCTCGCGCGGCTCGCGGGCGAAACGGCTGCTGCGGTTGCGGCTGCGGGCTCGGTTGCCGACACGTTTGCCAATGGCATCACCGACGACCGCTTCTTCCTCGAAGCGGCGGGCGCCAAGATCCGCGTCTCGGAAGCCGCAACCGAAGGCGCGTCGATCGGCCACCAGGTGCACGGTGCTATCGGCTTCACCAAGGAACACATCCTGCACCGCTTCACGCTCAGGCTGTGGTCGTGGCGTGATGATTTCGGCAACGAGAGCGACTGGGCCGTGCGGCTCGGCCGCATGATCGCCGCCAAGGGCGCCGAGGAACTCTGGCCGCTCGTCGCCTCGCGCTGAGCGAACGGCCTTTCTCTGGACGGACACGACACCATGACCGCCGCTATCCAGTTCGATCAGCTCCGCCTTCCTCCCGAGTGCGAGAAGCTGCGCGCCGAGGTGCGCGCCTTCATTGCCGAGGAGACCGAGGCCGGCATCATCAAGCCGAGCGGCGCCACGGGCGGCGACAGCTTCAGCCGCGAGTTCAGCCGCAAGGTCGGCGCCAAGGGCTGGCTCGGCATGACGTGGCCGAAGAAGTACGGCGGCCACGAGCGCACGTTCCTCGAGCGCTATGTCGTCACGGAGGAACTGCGCGTCGCCAATGCACCGACCCGCCTGCACTTTGTTGCCGACCGCCAGAGCGGTCCGATCCTGCTCAAGTACGCGCCCGAGCACATCAAGATGAAGGTGCTCCCCGCGATCTGCCGCGGCGAGTGCTGCTTCGCGATCGGCATGAGCGAGCCGAACTCCGGTTCCGACCTTTTTGCCGCCCGCACGCGTGCGACGAAGGCCGACGGCGGCTGGCTCATCAACGGCACCAAGATCTGGACGTCGAACGCCCATCAGGCCGACTACATGATCGGCCTGTTCCGCACTTCCGCGCCGACTAAGGAGAACCGCCGCCACGGTCTCACGCAGTTCCTCGTCGACATGAAGACGAAGGGCATTACCTGCAACCCGGTCTACCAGATCACCGGTCATCACGACTTCAACGAGGTCGTCTTCGAAAATGCCTTCGTGCCGGACGATCACGTGCTCGGCGAGATCGATGGAGCCTGGAAGCAGGCGACGAGCGAGCTGGCCTACGAGCGCAGTGGACCTGAGCGCTTTCTGGAAACGTACTACGTGCTCGAGGAGTTGGTGCGTGTGCTCGGGCCTGACCCGGATGTGCGCGGTGCGGAAGGCCTCGGCCGGCTCGTCGCGCAGCTCCACACGCTGCGGCGCATGTCCGTCTCCGTCGCGGGAATGCTGCACGCGGGCAAGGAGCCGGTGCTCGAAGCGGCGATCGTCAAGGATGTCGGCACCATCTGGGAGCAGCGCTTGCCGCACCGTGCCCGCGAGCTTGCCGCCTTCAGCGAGCCCGAGGCCACCAACCAGGTGCCCTTCGACAAGAAGCTCGCCTATGCGACGACGATCGCCCCCAAGCTGACCATCCAGGGTGGCACGACGGAAGTCCTGCGCGGCATCATCGCGCGCGGTCTTGGGCTCAGGTAGGCGGGCGGACGCGATGGCGGATATCGCAAAGCTGCTGTCGCCGAGAAGTGTCGCCGTCATTGGCGCCGCGCCCCAGGGGCAGGGCCTGCGCGGGCGCATTCTCGAAATCCTCACCGCGCATCCTTATGCCGGCCGCATCACTCCCGTGAGCCGCAGTCATGGCGAGGTGCAGGGCCTCAAGGCTTATCCGAGCATTGCTGCCGTGCCGGGGCCGGTCGATCTCGCCGTGCTCATCATTCCTGCCGCGTTCGTTGCCGACGAGCTGCGCCGCTGCGGTGAGGCCGGTGTTGGTGCCGTCATCGTGCTGAGCTCCGGCTTTGCCGAGGAGCCCGGCGAGAGCGGCGCGAAAATGCAGGCCGAGATCAAAGCCATTGCCGCCGAACACGGCATGGCCGTCATGGGACCGAACTCCGAAGGCTTTGCCAATCTGCCGCTCGCGCTCTGCCCGACCTTCAGCCCTGCCGTGGCGCCGGGAAACCTCTCCCTCTTGCCGAAAATGCCGCTCGGCGGCCGGCGCGTGTCGGTGATCGCCCAGAGCGGGGGCATGGGTTTTGGCTTCTATGATCGCGGCCGGCCGAAGGAGCTCGGCTTCAACCACATCGTCACCACGGGCAACGAAGCCTGCCTCGAAGTGCTCGACTATGCCGATCATCTGATCGACGATGCCGGCACCGACGTCCTGCTCATGCTCGTCGAGGACATCAAGACGGGGCCGAAGTTCGCCGCCGTTGCCGAGAAGGCGTTGCGCGCCGGCAAACCCATCATTCTGAGCAAGATCGGCCAGTCCGATGCGGGCGTCCGCGCGGCTGCCTCTCATACGGCGGCGCTCGCCGGCTCCTATGCGAGCTTCAGCGCCATGGCGCGTCACTACGGCATCATCGAGGGCCGCGATCTCGAGGCGATGGTCGATCTCGCCCAAGGCTTCCTCGCAGCAGGACCGGACCTGCCGGCCGGGCGACGCGTCGGCATCTGCACGGCGTCGGGCGGCGGCGGTGGCTGGATGGCGGATGCCTGCGCGGCGGCAGGACTGGAGGTTCCCGAGCTCGATGCCGAAACGCGCCGCGAGATTGACAAGATCATTCCGAGCTACGGCACGTCGCAGAACCCGGTGGACGGCACCGCGCAGGCGATCCGCAGCGCCGGCTATGCGGGTCTTGCGGGCCGCGTCGCACCCTCGCCCATGGTGGACGGCATCATCGTCGTCATGAGCGGACGCGCGGGCGAGCATGTCGCGCACGAGCGCGAGGCGCTCATGAAGCTTCGTCGCGAGACGAAGAAGCCGATCTTCATGTGGAGCTACACGCTTCCCGTATCGCTGACGCTGGAGACGCTGGCCGAGGCCGGCTATCCACTTTTCACGAACATGCACAATGCCGCCGGCACCATGGCGGCCATGGCCGATTACCGCGAGCGGCGCGAGCGTTTTCTCTCGGCACCCGCGACCGTCCGCGCCGCAGCACCCGTGCACGAGCATGTCAGCCAGATGCTCTCGAAAAGCCGCGGTGTGCTCACTGAATACGAGGCGCGCCGCGTGCTTGCAGCCTATGGCATCGGCAACACTGCGGGACAGTATCTCGCGAAGACTGCCGAGCAGGCGGCGGAGGCCGCGGCCGCCATCGGCGCGCCCGTCGCGATGAAGGTTCAATCGCCCGACATCCTGCACAAGACCGAAGCGGGCGGCGTCGCGCTCGGCATCGGTGAGGGGCGCGTGCGTGAGGCTTTCTCTGCCATCATCGAGCGCGCGCAGGAATATGATCCCAATGCGGCGATCGACGGCGTGCTCGTGCAGCCTATGGCGGCGCCGGGTCGGGAGGTCATTCTCGGCATCAACAGCGACCCGCTGTTCGGACCCATGCTCATGGTCGGCCTTGGTGGCATCCATGTCGAGGTTTTGAAGGACGTCGCGCTGGGGCCGGTGCCGCTATCGAAGCTCGCTGCGCGCGCTCTGATCGATCAGCTCAAGGGCCGCGCGCTACTCGATACCCAGCGCGGCGCCCCGGCAGCGGACGTGGATGCGCTGGCCGAGCTGATCGTGCGCCTTTCGCGCTTTGCCGCGGATCATGCCGAGGCCATTGCCGAGATCGACCTCAATCCCGTGTTCGTGCATCCTGCGGGGCAGGGCGTGACGATCGCGGATGCCCTCATCATCCAGCACAGGCAGGACTGAACGAGCCTGCCGACGGAGAGTACCATGAGCACCTTCACCGACATTACGATCGAGCGCAGCGGGAACGTGGCGACGATCGTTATTCAGCGTCCGCCGCACAATTTCTTCGACATGTCGCTGATCAAGCAGATCGCGACTGCGCTCGAAGGCTTCGACGGCGAGATCGACATCCGCGCGGTGGTGCTGGCGAGCGAAGGCAAGTCCTTCTGTGCGGGCGCCAACTTCGGCGATGGCAGCCGTCTCGATGCGAAGGGGAACCGGCCCGACGAGGCGACGGCTAACAACTCCGGTCATCTCTATCAGGAAGCTGTCCGCATTTTCCGCGCCAGGAAGCCGGTCATCGCTGCGGTGCAGGGGCCGGCCATCGGCGGCGGCCTCGGCCTTGCGGTGGCCTGCGATTTCCGCATTGCGGCGCCGGAGGCCCGCTTCTCGGCCAACTTCACGCGCCTCGGCTTCCATCCCGGCTTCGGCCTCACCTATACGCTGCCCCGCCTGATCGGCATGCAGCAGGCCTCCAAGATGTTCTATACGAGCCGTCGCCTTACTGGCGAGGAGGCGCTTGCGATCGGCCTCGCCGACGAGGTCGTCCCGCTCGCCGAGGTTCGCACGCGCGCGCAGGCGTTCGCCGCCGAGATCGCCGAGAACGCGCCGCTCGCCGTGCAGGCGACGCGTGCGACGATCCGGGCTGGCCTCGCCGACAAGGTCAGAGAGCAGACCGATCACGAGCTGAGTCTTCAGCAGAACCTGCGCGCCGCGGATGACTTCAAGGAAGGCGTCAAGGCCTACGCGGAGCGCCGCAAGCCGAACTTCACAGGCCGCTAGCGTTCCGCGGTGGTGCGCACGTTGTGACAACCGGCCCGATCAATGAGGCTGGAGGCACGAGTAGAGGAGGAATACCATGCCTGCGGGCTACAAGGACGATCCGGGTCTCAGCGGCAAGGTCGCGATCATTGCCGGTGGCGGTGCGGCCGGTGACGGCATCGGCAATGGCCGCGCGGCAGCACTCCTGCTCGCATCGTCCGGCACGAAAGTGCTCGTCGTCGATCGCGAGCTGGCGCTGGCGCAGCGTACGGTCGATATGATCACGGCCGAGGGCGGAACGGCTGCGGCGCACGCTGCCGACCTGACGGACGAGAAGCAGTGCAAGACCACGGTCGAGGCGGCGGTCGATCGCTACGGACGGCTCGACTTCCTCGACAACAACATCGGCATCTCGAGTCGCGGCACCGTCGTCGCCGAGCCGCAGGCGACCTGGCAGCGCATGATGCAGGTCAATGTCGAGGCGATGTTCCTCACGTCGAAGCACGCCATTCCCGCCATGATCAAGACTGCGGGCCGCGGCGCCATCGTCAACATCTCGTCGATCTCGGCGCTGCGCCCGCGCGGTCTCACCATCTACACGACGACGAAGGCCGCGATCATCGGCCTGACGCGGGCGATGGCGGTCGATCACGGCAAGGATGGGATCCGTGTCAACTGCATCTGCCCCGGTCCGGTCTACACGCCCATGGTGTACGCCCGCGGCATGAGCGACAAGGCACGGGACAATCGCCGCCGCGCCTCCACGCTCGCCATCGAAGGCACCGGCTGGGATATCGGCAATGCCGTGCGCTTCCTGATGTCGGATCACGCCCGCTACATCACCGGCCACACACTCGTCGTCGACGGCGGCACAACGCTCCAGGCACCGGAGCGCGAGAGCGAGAGCGAATAACGAACAGCACGTCCACCTTGAGGAAACCGCTTATGGCCCGCCTGCCCTACATCGAGAAAGCCGCTCTTCCGACCGAGAACCAGGATCTCCTCAAGCGCGAGATCACGCTCTACAAGCAGCTCGTGAACAGCCCCAACGCGCTACGCGCATTCCAGGGCCTCGGCTCCTTCATCCGCCACAAGAGCACGCTCGACTCTCGGCTGAGGGAGCTCGCGATCCTGCAGGTCGGCTGGCTCGCGCGCTCGCCCTACGAATGGTCGCATCATATCAAGCTCGGCTATGAGTTCGGCGTCAGCGATGCCGACATCAAGGCGCTTATCGATGATACCGCCGGCAAGGCGACCTCACTTGGCGCGATCGAGCGGCTCGTGCTGCTGGCCGCACGCGAGGCGACGAACGACGGCGCCGTGAGCCGGGCGACCTTCGACGCCCTTCACAAGGAGCTCTCCAACGAGCACATGATCGACCTCGTCATGACCATTGCATTCTACAATGCCGTCGTGCGCGTGCTGGCGAGCCTCGAGGTCGATGTCGAGCCCGACTATCAGAAGTACCTCGAGAAGTATCCATTTCCTGCCAAGCCCGTATGAGGAGCGCCTCCATGCGCATGAAGGACAAGGTCACGATCATCATCGGCGCCGGCCAGAGCCCGGGTGAGGGCATGGGCAACGGCCGCGCCACGGCCATCGTGTTCGCGCGCGAGGGCGCAAAGGTGCTCTGCGTCGACAATCGCCTCGAGTCGGCGCAGGAAACTGCCGACATCATCACCAAAGCTGGTGGCACCGCGGCAGCCTTCAAGGCCGACGTGACGAAGGATGCCGAGTTGAAGGCCGCCGTCGACGAAGCCGTGAAGCGGTGGGGGCGCCTCGACACGCTGCACTATAACGTCGGCGTTTCGCTTGGCGGCGGCGACAAGCCACCTCTCGAGATCACCGAGGAAGCCTTCGACAAGGTCAACGCGATCAACCTGCGCGGCTTCATCATGGCCTGCAAGCACGCGCTGCCGATCATGCGCGAGCAGCGCTCGGGCTCGATCCTGTCGATTTCCTCCGTGGCCGCTCTATCGGCAAGCTACGCGACGGTCGCCTACAAGACGACCAAGGCCGGCATGATCGCCTACACCGAGCAGATCGCGCGCCACAATGCCGAGTACGGCGTGCGTGCCAACATCATCCTCCCGGGTCTCATGGATACGCCCATGGCAGTCGATACGCGGGCGCGCGTGTGGGGCCAGCCGCGCGCCGAGGTTGTTGCATCGCGCAATGCGCGTGTACCATTGCGAAAGACCATGGGAACGGGTTGGGATGTGGCTAACGCGGCGCTCTTCCTGGCATCGGACGAGGCGAGCTTCATCACAGGCGTGGCGCTCCCCGTGGACGGCGGTGCCCTCCTGCGCGCGAGCGATTGAGGTCCACGATTGGACAATGTGACATCGAAGATTGCTCAGGCCTCGGCAAGCGACTAGCCTGACTGGCAAACTGGAGGCAGAACCAGGATCCTGCAAAGGGCAGGCGAAATAAGAAGTCGGCGTTCAGAATGGCGCCGGCGGGAAACAACAAAGGAGGAGACGTATGAAAGCAATCTGGATTGCGACGGCAGCGCTTGGGCTTGCCGTCGGGGTCGGCGACGTCGCACCGGCGTTTGCCCAGAAGGCGGGCGGGACGCTTCGCATTTACCATCGCGACACGCCGGCGAGCGCCTC
>CAUJKI010000182.1 GCA_963205015.1 Pseudomonadota bacterium | reverse complement strand
GCCCTTCGAGGCCGCGATCCCTTGCACGAGCAGATCGACGCGCTCGATGTTCGGCGCGCCCGCAGCAAGCGCACGCGCCGCGGAGGACGGCGTCAGCAGAGACTGGGCAGCCGCCGCGTACTTCTCGAAGGGCACGAGGTCGGCCTTGTTCGCACCGAGCGAAATGCAGAGATCGACGACCCAGTCGAAGACGGCTTTGCTCGCCGCCGGATCGGAATGCACGGCCTCCTTGATGGGCCGCACCGTATCCTTCTGCACGCAACGATAGTTTCCGGCGAGCAGCATCGCCCATTTCGCCAGCGGCACGAACACGGAGTCGTGCACCTTGAGCTTCACCGGGATCTCGATCTTTTCACCGCCGGCGTCGAAGCGCGCCGCCTCGATGTCCTTCTCCATCTGCTGGAGGATCGCGGTGTGCTCGGGATTCTCGAAACGCGCCGACTTGAAGTTCGTCGGCAGGCGTACCTGCAGCACGTTGACCGGCTCCTCGGGTGGCCGGAAGGCCTGCGGATCGGGGCTGCAGAGCGTCATGAGCTTCGGGTCGAAGGCGTCCCATACCGTTGCGTCGGTGAAGCAGTGACGCAGCTTGCTCACGTCGAGGCCTGGAATGCGCGCGAGATATGGAAGCGGCGGCATGTTCATGATCGACATGCACGGACGGCCTGACTTCGCCACCAGTTGCAGGAGCTCCCGCGCGCCGGGCGTACGGTACTGCGGCTCCTGCATGGCGAGCGCGATGAGGTCGAATTCCTTGGGATCGACGGCCTGGGGTCCCGCCGCGCTCAGCTTGCCCGGCAGCTTGCGGCTGTTGATCTCGACCAGCCCCTCGCGCCCGCGAACCGGGATCTTCACCAGGGCACCTTCGGCGTTGATCTTCTCCACTTCGGCTGGCAGGCAGACGAGCACGGTGTCGTGCCCTGCCATCGCCAGCTTCGTACCGAGCAGCGACCCGTAGGACGCCCCCATCACCAGCGTCTTGTATTTCTTCGCCATTTGAGCCCCTTCCGGTCTCTCCCCGACGTCCAATTTTCTCTGCCCGGCCTGCCGAAGTCCGGACAACCTGGATGTTACAGAGGTTAGTTCCCGCCTGTCGCATACGCAACGGCGCGTGGTCGCAGTCCTCGCCAGCTCCAGCGTCATGCCGAAACCATCGAACTTGCGGGCACTTCGGCCCCCTAAAGCGTCTTTGGACCTTGAAGTTCACTCCCCACCCAGGCCTCGAATTGAGGTGAACTTCAAGTCCGTTGCTTTAGCCACAGTTTGGTAACACTTTGCCGGCAAGACTTTATTGACCATACGGCCATGGCGGCGCGGCCGCCAAGGGGATTGCACACTCGTACGGGCGACCCATGTCAAAAACGACATTGCTGCGACTGCAGGCCGGCGCACTGGCGCTCGGCTTGGCTTTCGGTTTCGGGCTTGCCTCGGCCAAGGCGCAGATCGTTGCGCTCGATCGGGACGGTGCTCCGCTCGTTCATGCCATTCCAGCCGGTGAGCGCGACGCCGCACTTCCGGGCGCTTCGCTGCCGCAGCTCAGGCTCGCGCAGGCCGGCGGCGGCTACGTCGAGCGCGAGTCGCTCGATCCGCCTCCCTACCGGCCGCCCTACGAGACCGGCCGGCAGGTTCCTTCCTATGGCGCGCAGCGCGGCGACTCCTACAGTCCGCCGCCGGCTCCGCGCCCCGAGCCCTACTATCAGCCGCGTGACGCCGGGCCGCCCCCGTACCGCGAGGCCGCCCCCTATCGTGGTGACGGCTACGCGCCGCCGCCGCCGAGGGGCGGGGACCAGCCTCTCCCGCCGCCGGGCCACGGCGGCTACTACGACGACGATCCCCGCGACGGCACGTACTCGATGCACGAGATCACGCGGACCGGCCACGGTTTCTTCGGCGCCGTCAGCCAGGGCCTCGCCAGCGTCATCGAGTATGCCTTCCGCAAGCAGGGCCGGCCCAACGGATACATCCTCGGCGAGGACCTGGGCGGCGCCTTCGTCGCGGGCCTGCGCTATGGCCGCGGCACGCTCTACACGCGCGACGCCGGTCAGCACCCCGTCTACTGGCAGGGCCCCTCCATCGGCTATGATGCCGGCGGCGACGGCTCGAAGACCATGATTCTCGTCTACCGGATGCGCGATCCTCACGACGTCTATCAGCGGTTCGGCGGCGTCGAGGGCTCGGCGTACGTCGTCGGCGGCGTCGGCATCAACTTCCAGGCGAACGGCGACATGGTCATGGCCCCGATTCGCTCGGGGATTGGCCTTCGCATGGGTGCCAATATCGGCTATTTGAAGTATACACGTCGCCCGACTTGGAACCCCTTCTGAGGTCGTGCGGGGACCAGCTTGGCCGGCTGGCCCGCAGCTCATCGGGCGGGATTGGTCGGACCTCGTGGCGCCGATGTCTGCTGAAGGCATCGGCATTGGCGTTCGAGCTGCCCGACCGGGAGAGCCTTTGGGAAGCCTGGAGGCTCGGCTCTGTCGCCCGGGCAGGCGGTTGGGGCAGGCCGAGGGTGCGGGGCCGGGGATTGCGGGCTTGATCACGATCCAATCAGTGATGTTCGTGGCGCTCGGCTTTCTCGCCGCAAGCCTCCTGTGGCTTCTCGCGGCGCCGGGTTTCTGGTCGCGCGCCGTACGCCTGACGACCGAGCGCCTGCGCGAGACCATGCCGCTCACCGAGGCCGAGATCCGCGCCGACAAGGACCGGATGCGCGCCGAGTATGCGCTCAAGATCCATCACCAGCAGGTCGAGATCGACGAGGTCAAGCTGGCCGCCGCCCGCCAGCTCATCGAGCTCAATCGCCGGGATGCGCGCATCAACAGCCTCGAGGCCGACCTCGAGACGCTCAAGGCCTCGCTCGAAGGCGCCCTCAATGCCCGCAGCGTGCTCGAGCAGACGGTCGCCGACCGCCTGCCGCGCCTCGACGAGCGGCTCAATGAAGCCAAGCGCCATCTCTCCGGTCGCGATGAAGAGATTGCCAGCCTGACGCGAGCTGCCGAGCGGCAGGCCCGCGCGCTTCAGGAAGCGGGCGCCATCAACGAGCAGTTGAAGCGCGAGCTCCAGCGCCTCACAACCGCGCTCGAGACCGCGGGCGCGAAGGCGGGCGCAGGAGCGGCGGACGGCAACACGGACGCTGTCGTCGCCATGCGCGCCGAGCTCGATGCGCTGCGAACGCGCTCGCGCGAGCAGAACGCGCTGATCGACCGGCTGCAGAAGGCCATCGCCGAAACGGCGGATACGGCCCCGCGCGCCGCCGGCCTCAATGGCAGCAGGCCTGTTCCCCTGCGCCCCGACGCCGCCGCGAAATCTGCGGACGCGAGCGAGAAGGGACTGCGCGAGGCGCGGGCCCTCGCGGCGCAGCAGGAGCAGGAGATCGTGCGTCTCAAGGCAACGATCGCGGCTCACGAGAAGGCTGGACCGTCGGCCGGCGGCGACAGTCGCATTGCGCTGAAGGCGAGCCTTGGCGCGCTCGAGGAAAAGGCAAGCCGGCAGGACGCAACGATCAAGGCATTGAAGAGCGAGGTCGCGGCGCTCCAGGAGCAGCTCACCCAGCAGGCCGCCGAGCACGCTGCCGCGGTCAGCCGTCTCGGCGGCGGCACGCAACCCCTGGACCCCTCTGTCACATCCACCGCCCCCCGCGAGCGGCGCGCGATCCCGCGCCTCACGCTGGCGGAGCGGGTCGCCCAATCGCGGCGCGAGGCGGAGGATGAGGATGAGAACGAGGCCGCTGCCGGCGCGACCGTCGAGCCGAAGGCCGACGCCGCTCCCGCCGAAAGTCCCCCAATCCCTGCCAAAGCGGAGAGTGCCGAGCCGGCCGCCCGGGAAAGTACGAATGGCACAGCAGCGGACGAGGCCAAGGCGGCCGAGCCGGAGCGTCGCGCCTCACGCATCAAATCCCGCCTGCTCGATCGAATATCGGACCTCTCGAAGGCCTAGGAGCGCTTTTCGCCCGCGCGGGCAAACATTTGCCGCAGAGTCGCCGTTCGATGACCTGCGATCACCATCCAGCGTGGCCCGTCCACCCAGGTCGACTTGATGAGCACACTGCAACGCGCCACGCTCGATACAGCAGCCGACCCCATGGACGGCGCTCGCCTTCTCAGGTCGCGCGCGGACGACGGTGCAGCCGCGCTTCCTGAGGATATCGCCGCCCTGCGACTGCGCGTGCTCGCAGCCCGCTTCGCCGGCACGGACACCGCGACCTTCGTTTCCGACAAGGAAAAGTCGCTCGCCGATGCGGATGCCGAGTTCGAGCCCGTCTCTCTTGCCGCCATTGTCGCGCGCGGCCGTAAGCAAGCACCGGACACGCCCGGCGACTCGCTCATCGCCCCGCGCGACGTGACCACCGCCGCCGCCGCACCATTCGTTGCCATCGCGAGCGCGCCAACGGTCCCGCTGCCTGCCACGGCCGATGACAGCGCCGCCGCGGCGCCGGACCTCGTGGGGTTGCCCGTCCCGCTCCAGCTTGCCGATGAAGCTGCGCCGCCTTCGGCCATGCGAGGTGAGATAATACAGGACTCGCACCTCGCCGATGAAACGGACGACCCCGAGATCGAGAGCGAGGTTTCGATCACCACGCCGTCCGCAGCGAACGAGCCGCTCATGCTGGCGGATCAGTCCGGGCCCGACATCCGCCTCATAGATCTCATCCGGCGCCAGCAGACCTTGCTCGATCAGTTGAACCGCTTTCCGCCGGCGTACGACACGCTGGAGAATGCTGCGGCGTCCGACCCTGCAGTGACCAATGTGCCGTCGCTCTCGGTTATCGATCAGCTTGCGCCGCCGTCCGCCAATACCGCCGCTCCTGCTCTCGACATCGGGCGCGAGGCGCCTCCACCGCTCCCGCCACCCGGGCACGATGCCCTGCCACCCCCGTCGCAGAAGCCGCCGGCGGCACGCGAGCGCAAGGACGAGCCATCCGAGCCCGCGCTTCCCGAGCAATCGCCGATCATCATTCAGCGCGCACGCGCCGAGCGCAGCGGCCGACGTCTGGGCCCGGCCCTTGCCGCGCCGCCGAGCGTGCTGCCGGCCTTCTTTGTCGGCCTCGGCGTCGCGGTCGTGATCGCCGGCGTCCTGCTCGCCGTCCTCTAGTCTTTCACACCCCTTCTGAGCCCTTCCGCAGCGGACGATCCGCCGCACGACGCTTCGTCGCGCCCGGAATCATCGAATGCGGAACCCGAATTGTGTAATGAGGTCGTGCACTCGATGCTGCCCCAAGCGAGGGACCTGCCGTGCCCGACGGATCAGGACAGACGATCGCCGACCCCATGCGCGCCGTGCGCCTGTGGCTCTATGCCGTCGCCGCGCTCGTCTTCGCGCTGATTGTTGTTGGCGGCGCGACCCGGCTTACGGACTCCGGTCTCTCGATCACCGAATGGCGCCCGATCATGGGCATCATCCCGCCACTGAGCGAGGCCGAGTGGCAGGAAGCGCTTGCGAAGTACCGGCTGATCCCTGAGTACAAACTCGTCAATCGCGGCATGAGTCTCGACGCCTTCAAGTTCATCTTCTGGTGGGAATGGGGTCATCGCTTTCTCGCCCGCATGGTCGGCTTCGCCTTCGCCATCCCCTTCGTTTATTTCCTGATCCGCGGTCGCCTCACCTCGCGTCTCGCGTGGAAGTTTGCAGGACTCCTCGCGCTTGGCGGTCTGCAGGGTGCGATCGGCTGGTTCATGGTGAGCTCTGGTCTCGTCGACCGCATCGACGTCAGCCACTATCGATTGGCGCTGCACCTCACCGTTGCCTTCTTCATCTTCGCGCTGCTGCTTTGGACGGCCTGGAGCCTGCTGCCGCGCGCTGATCTGCAGGTCGCGCGCCCTGCGGCTCCATGGCGCCGGCGCACGGCGGGCATCCTCGTCGCACTGATTTTCCTGCAGGTCGTGCTCGGCGCGCTCGTCGCCGGTTTCAAGGCCGGGCTCACGCACAACACGTGGCCGCTCATGGACGGGCAGCTCATTCCCGACGGGCTCTGGATGATGTCGCCCTGGTACGTGAATGCCTTCGAAAACGCGACGACCATTCAATTCAATCACCGCATGGTTGCCTATGTCATCGTCGCGATCGCGCTGTGGCATGCGGCTTCGGTGGTCCGCGCCGACGACGGCCGTCTCGCCTCTTCGGCGTTTGCGCTGATGCTCGCCGTGCTGGCGCAAGCGGCTCTCGGCGTGTGGACGCTTCTCGCGCACGTCCCCTTGAGCCTTGGCCTTGCGCATCAGGGCGTCGCGGCCGTCGTGACGGCCATCGCCCTATGGCATTTCTTCATCGCGACGCGCCGCGGCACCGTCGCCTGACGCCAAGCGACCCGGACGAATCCACCCATCTGGCTGGAAGAAGAAACCGTCCGACGCCGCAGTGGGGAGGGAGGTGTGTGGCGATGCGGCGCCGGACAGTTCCTTCGGCGAGTGACCCAGCGACGGTCCGCGCACGCCTTGGAAGCGAATACGCGCACACGCCTAAGGGCCACGGGCCGATGCGCTATCCCGACGAGCGGGGTTGTCGGTCGGCATCGGCTGCCTCTGCCGGTCACCCGATGGGATGCCGGCGCGAGCGAAGAATTCGTTGGCGACGGCCCGTTCTGCTGCAACGCGAGACTACAAATGCAGCACCGGAGCCGCCGCTCGTTCCCCAAAGAGTGCTTCTCGCTCGATCCTGGTATCCGCACGATACCGCGAAAGAGAGGAGTGCCGCGCTCCTGAAGAGGCTTCATCAAGCCCCGCAAATGCGACCGCTTGCGGACAAATCAACGGCGTCCAGACGACAGCCGCTCAAGTCTCGACTCAAGGTCGCAATAAACGTCGCGCGAGCAGAAGAGGTTGGTTTTCGTTGCGGATGCGACGGTCACGGCCCGCGTGCGAGCGCATAGCTGGGTACCGGCGCGGCATCACCAAGGCGCTTGCCGGCAAGGGCCAGGTCATGACGCCCCATCCTGGCTTCCTCCAGTAGCGGTGTCTGATCGGCGCAGGGGACCGAGGTGGTCTCGCCGGTTGCGCGGTTGAGCGCCAGCGTCGTGCAGTTCGGCGGCACGGCAGGCTTCACCTCGCGCGCAACGACACTCACCTGCGGCTCCGGCGCCTCCAGAACTGCCTCGCTCAGAAAGCCCCAGAATCCGATCACATGCCAGAAGATGGCGCCGATCAGGAAGCCGGCGAAACCCCACGCGAGGGGCGCCGCGCGGCCGCCGAATATCCCGCGGCCTCCGATCTCCCGCACCAGATCATCGAGGCGGTGCCGCGGCTGCCTGTCCGCAGGCGTGGACGGCGCGCACTGAACCGGCCTCCCGGACGCAGCGGACGGCGGCGATGCCGATGTACCGATATGAGCGGTCTTGCGCACGCGCGCTCCCGAATCGACGCTGATTGCCGACAGGGCAGATGTTGGCCGCGGCCGATTGCGGCGACAAGGTGGCAGCCTCTCGATCGGAGCCCGACCGACAAGTTATCCACAGCCCCGAGCGTATTGCCTTATCGGAGCGCGGTCACGGTGAGCCGTGCGGCTCAGATGCGCCGGCCGCTGCCCGACGGCCCCGGCGTCGCCCGGGCCGGCGGTACGTGAACGTTCGGGCCGCGGCACAACCGGTCCTGGTCCTCGTTGCGACCGCAGCGTGTCGGCGCGCCGTCCCGGCTGAAGCAGATGCGGACCTCGCGCAGACGATTGCCGGGGCCACCGCACGAAACGGCGATCATGTCCGGCCTCAGCGCCGGATTGGCCTCGACGAAAGCCCGCACGAGCGCTTGCGGAGGGATCGTAAAGTCGTTGTTGGGGAGCACGAAACGCTGCGGGATCGTGACTGAATTGTAGAGGCGGCGGGCGAGACCGTAGTAACCCTCAGGCGCCAGCCCCGAGCAAGTGCCGTGCTTGCGATATTCGTGAATGACGAGGCGCGAGCTCGGCATGATATCGAGCATGCTGTCGACGAGCGGCTGTGGCACGAACGGGCGCTGGCGCGTCGGGCAGTTCTCCGGCCAGCCGCGCTCGTGCTGCGGCCACAGCCCGTGCAGGACGAAGGCGTAAGGGCGCCCACCGCGGCGATGACACTGCGGCTCGTAGCGGTCGCGCGGCAGCGAGGCGCAGAAGGTCGGGCTCCAAGAGAGAACGAGCGCGTAGTAGTCGAAGCGCCCTGGCACATTGCGCTCCTGGTCCCGCCGCTCATAGGGCGCGCGGCCACCGGGCCCGGGGCCATACTGCGCCGCAGCCGGCACGGGCACAAACAGTGCCGCGGCCAGCGCCAGCAGGGCAATGCGTCTCACGATCATGGGCGGTTCCCTCATGCAAAGCGCCGTTTCAGGCGGCGTGCACTATATCCGCCGCACCAAGCACCGCCAATCGGATCGCGCGGGCTTTAATTTGTCGCCGCCAACCGGTCGAGCATCCGGCGGACCGCGACGATCTGCGGTCCTTTGCGTGTGAGATACTCGGTGCCCGTGTAGCCCCACCAGTCCCAGCAGCCGTAGGGATTGGCCGTACTGGATTGAGCCTGCGGCATGAGCACGATCAGGCGATTCGACCCGGCCCATCGGCTGTAGCCGCTATCCTCGACGAACGTATCGCCGATCTCGGCGCGCGACTGGCGGCAGCCGTGATAGGCGACATGAATGCGGCACCCCGCTTCCTGCCGACAGCGTTCGGGCACAAGCACCACGCCCTCGCGCGCGAGACCATGATCGACGAGATCCTTCACGAAGGCGTGCTGATCGAAGAGCAGTCGCTCGACCTTTGTCGTCGAGTCGGGCGGCGCCAACGGTCCCAGCAGGAAGCCGAGAAGATCGCCCGCCTGGTCATAGCCACAGTCATTGATGTAGGGGGCCGCGGTGACGCTGCACGCACCACCCTTGCCCTGCGCAACGAAGCCGTGTCCGGCCGGAAGGTCGGCGACGCGCTTGATGTGATCGGCCGGCACGCCGATCTGCTCGTAAAACTGGAGTGCCGCGTGCCCGATCTCAGGCAGAACCGTCGCATCCTTCATACCTGAGAAGAGGTAGATGCGGTCGCCCACCATTGATTCGAGCGGATCGATTCCCCCTTCCCTGACGAAGCCGCGCGCCTGCTCGGCAAGCTGCCGCGGGTTGGGCACGCCCCAGGCAGCGAGATCGTTCGCCATGCAGCCGTTGATCGCCCGCGAGGCATTGATGAGCGCCGATCCCGGCCCGACGATGCCGCGCGCGTACACGCTCTGCGCGCAACCATAGGGTCCGCCCGCAATCAGCGCCGCGCCGCTGACGATACGATTGTGTGCGAGATGAAACTGGCCCGCCATGTACGCGCCCGACGAGACGCCGGACACCGTGGTGCCCTCGATCCGCGCAGCGAGCGCCGGCAGGCCCGGCACTTCAGACCGGCAAGCGGCGATGAGCGCAAGCAGCGCCACGCCGGCTGCCATGCCGAGCCTGCGCACATTGGGCCGAATGGACCAAAAGGTCATCCCGACGCCTCCCTGGCTTCGTGCCCCTGACATCGCGGAGGTCCCGAATGCCGGATCTCTCAGCCTTCCCTATCACAGCTCGCAGGCCGGCGAACTATCCCGATCGCCTGCAGCTCACCTCGCTGCCGACGCCGAGCCGCGTCAAGATCTCTATTGCACCTGAGGAGATTGGCCTTCCCCCGCCGGGACCGGCACGGGAAGCAAAGCGGCATGCCTGGGCTGCATGCATCGGCCTACATGCCGCCATGGCTTCCTGGATAACTAGCTCCACACAACAACAAATCTGGAGGACGCCATGAAGCGGGCAGCGGCAGCCTTATGCGTGCTGGCGGCATTCACGACGAGCGCATCGGCACAGTCGGTCACGGATTTCCTGAAGGCCGCGACGGCCAGATGGAACGCACCGACCGAACCCTTCACGATCTTGGGGAACATCCACTACGTGGGCACGAACGGGCTCTCATCCTTCCTGATCACAACGCCTGAAGGCAATATTCTCATCGACACCGGACTGCCCGAGGCTAACCCTCAGATCAAGGCCAACATCGCCAAGCTCGGCTTCAAGGTGTCCGACATCAAATTCCTTCTGAACACGCACGCGCACCTCGACCACACGGGCGGGCTCGCCGATCTGAAGCAGGAGACGGGCGCGCAGATGATCGCCGGCGAGCGCGACAAGCCGCTGCTCGAGGGCGGCTATTATCCCGGCCGCGAGGACGAGAAGGTCCTCGGCTTCCCGGCCGTGAAAGTCGACCGCACCGTCAAGGACGGAGATACCGTCACGCTCGGCGGCACGACGCTCACGGCACACGCGACACCTGGCCACTCACCCGGATGCACGAGCTGGAGCTGGACTGTTGCGGACGGCAATGCCACACGCTCCGTCCTGCTCTTCTGCAGCGCGAGCGTCGCGCTCAATCGCCTCGTCGGCAAGCCGACGCACCCCGGCATTGTGGACGACTACCGCAAGACATTTGCCTGGGCCAAGAGCCAGAGCCCCGACATACTTCTCGCACCTCATCCCGAAATGTACGACATGCATGAGAAGCGCAAGAACATCGCTTCCGGAGCGCCCAATCCCTTCATCCGCGCCGGCGAGTTCGCAGCTTTCGCCGCCCGACTCGAGAAGGCTTTCGACGAGGCCCTCGCAAAGCAGACGGCCGCACTCAGTAGTGGAAAATAGCTGGGCACGCTGGCGGGCGGCACCTCGGCGCGTCCATCGCGGCGCGCGGCAGCGCCATTGGCGGCCAAAGACGACTTCCGCCTGTGCACCGAGGTCAGTAGGCTGAGGCACGGCGCCGACTCACCCGGCGCCGAGGATGCTTCAGTCATGCCGCCGCCAGCACCATCCACTCCTCTCGTCGCGCTCGATGCCGTCGCCATCGACACCGAAACCACGGGCCTCGACATCAGGACGGCGCGGCTTATCCAGTTCGGCGCCGTCCGCATCCGTGGCGGGATTGTGCAGCACGGCGAGCACATGAGCGTGCTGATCGATCCGGGCGTCCCCATTCCCGCCCAGGCGAGTAACGTGCACGGCATCACGGCACAGGACCTCGTCGGCGCCGGCGACTTCGCAGCACACGCACCGGACATGGAGGCCTTTCTCGACGACACAATCCTGATCGGGCACACGATCGGCTACGACATCGCGATCCTGCGCCGCGAGCATCAGCTCGCCGACCGGCCGTGGAAGGAGCCGCGCGCCATCGACGTGCGGCTCCTCGCCCGTCTCACCGCCGAAGCCGGACCGCACGACGATCTCGACAGCATCTGCAGCGCGCTCGGCATCGAGATCGAGGGCCGTCACAGCGCGATCGGCGACGCAATGGCCGCCGCCAAAGCCTTTGTCGCGCTCATTCCCCACTTGCGGGCCCGCGGCATCCGCACGCTCGCCGAACTCGAAACCGCCGCC
>CAUJKI010000181.1 GCA_963205015.1 Pseudomonadota bacterium | reverse complement strand
CGTTCGGCGAGTGGGCATTGTGGCGGTTGCCGGCCGGGCGCCACACGAAGTTGCCGGGCGACGCGACGCCTTCCTCATCCTCGAGCGTGCCTTCGAGCACCCAGGTCTGCTCGATCTCGACGTGCTCGTGATAGGGAAGCTGGGTGCCGGGTGCGAAGCGAAAAAGCGCCGTGATGAGCCCGCTCTCCTTGTCCTCGACGAGAACCTTCATATCGACGCCGGGAAAGCGCGTCTCCTGCCAGGGCAGCTCCGCGACATTGAGATAGCGCGAGGCGAGAGGGCCGAGCTTATCGGCGTCCTTCAGGAATGGCGTGGTGGCGACCATGGGGCGAACTCCCTGTTGCGGTTTTTGGTATCGTTGAAGGTATGGAGGCAGATTTCCACTGCCTGCCCTGCCTGTCAAACCTCGCCCTGGCACGCGTCCGTGAACCGTCTCTCCAATTCCGTCCCGAGCAGGTTGTCATAGACGGCAAGTGTCTGCCGCTGCATGGCGGCAACGGTAAAGCGCGCGGCAATGGAGGCGGCGGCACGCGCGCTCATGGCCTCACGTTGCGCCTGCGGCATGGCAAGGGCCTCGGCAATGGCATCGGCGAGCGCGACCGGATCGCTCGGCGGGACATGCCAGCCTGTTGCCTGCTCGGGCGGGACCTCGGGTGGCGCGAGCACGATCTCGGGCGGTGCACCGATGTTTGTCGTGATCGTCGGACAGCCGACAGCGAGCGCTTCGGCGGCCGCGCGACCGAAGGCTTCGGGCTCGATCGAGGCGACCACGGTTACGTGCGCAACGGCAAAGGCCGCGGCAACGTCCTCGACATGGCCGACGAGACGCACGCGGTCTGCGATACCGAGATCTCTGGCCAGGCGCCGCAAGCCTTCGGCATAGTCGTCGCGCCCTTGGGCATCGCCTGCGAGCACGAGAATGCCGTCTCCGAGACGCCTCTCGGCATGAAGACGTCCGACGGCTTCGATGAGAACGCGCTGGCCTTTCCATGTCGTGAGGCGTGCCGCGTGGAGGATGACACGCCGCTCCGGCGCAATTTCCCACAGCGAGAGAAGGCGCGCGCGTCGTTGCGGGTCGATGCTGGTCGGCGAGAAGCGCGCGATGTCGACGCCGCGCGGAATGATCCGCGGTGTTCCCGCAAGCGCGCCGTAGCGCGAGCGAATGAGATCGGCGGTGTAGCGCGAGTTCGCGATGACGACGTCGCCGCGCGCCATGACGCTGTTGTAGAACCGCTTGAGGCGGCCGCGCTCGCCATACGCGCCGTGGTAGGTGGTCACGAACGGCACGCCCGTGCGCCGCGCGGCCATGAGCGCGCTCCAGGCCGGCGCGCGGCTGCGGGCGTGAAGGAGAGCCACCGAACGCGCGCGGACGAGGCGCGCAAGACGCTGGCCGTTGGCGAAGATCGTCACCGGGTTCTTGCTTTCGAGCGGCAGGACGATGATCTCACCGCCGAGCGCGGTGACGCGCTCCGCCATGCGTCCGCCTTCGGTCGCGACGAGAGCCCGCGCTCCGGCGCTGACCAGCGCCTCGACGATCTCGAGCGTCGAGAGCTCGGCGCCGCCGGTGTCGAGCCGCGGCACGATCTGCAGTATGGTCGGCGTCTGATCGGCCATGCTGATGGTCTATTGTGAGTGGCAAGGGAGCCCGCGCGGCTCGGAGAGTCGAGGGTTTATAGGATGACAGAAGCCCAACCACAATTTCTGCGCGTCGGCGGGGCTGTGGGCAACGGCGCGCCGGAGGAGGCGTCTGGGCGCCGCATCGCCTACCTTGCGGATGCCGGAAAGCCGGGAAGGACGCCGGGCGTCATGTGGCTCTCGGGTCTCAAGTCGGAAATGACGAGTACCAAGGCCTCTGTGCTGGCGGCCTGGGCGGCGGCGCACGGGCACCCCTGCACGCGCTTCGATTATTCAGGGCACGGCCAGTCGCCGGGCCGCTTCGAGGATGGCACAGTCGGCGCCTGGCTCGAGGAGGCGCTCGCTGTCTTCAGGCAGGTGACGCAGGGGCCGCAGATCCTCGTTGGCTCGAGCATGGGCGGTTATATCGCGCTTCTCGTGCTGCGGGCGCTCATGCGCGATGCACCCGCCGAGGCGGCCCGTGTCAAGGCGCTACTCTTGATCGCGCCAGCCTGGGACATGACCGAACGGCTCATGTGGGCCCGCTTTCCCGAGAGCGTGCGCCGCGAGGTTGTCGTGAAGGGTGTGTACCACCGTCCCTCGAAGTATGGCGACGGCGACTATGCGATCTCGCGGCGGCTGATCGAGGAGGGGCGCCATCACCTCATTGGAGATGCGCCGTTCGATCCGGGCCGGCCCATCCATGTGCTGCACGGCCTGCTCGATCCGGACGTGCCCTGGGAGCATACGCTGGATCTCGTCGCGCACCTTTCGGGCGATCATGTGCAGGTGTCGGCCGTGCCGGACGGCGAGCATCGCCTCTCACGCCCCGAGGATCTCGATCTGATGATCCGTGCGCTCGAAGGTCTCGCGGGCGTGTCCTATGCGAAATGATCTACCAGCGATCGCGCCATGGATTGAGCTTGGGGTCGACTTCCGCTGAATCCATGAAGCCGGGCTCCAGTGCGGTCTCGAAAGCGTGAGGCGGCAGCCGTTCGGCGGCGCCTTCCGAAATAACCCACATGGTATAGCCGTCGCCATGGATGGCGCCCGTGCAGGTGATGCGGTCGCCCGCGCCTGCGCGGCAGCTCGAGAGCGTCTCGACGCGCTCGGGCTCACGGCGGTCGTGGCGGATCACGCGGATGTCGACGGGCTGCACCTCTGCAGGCAGTGCGCCGAGATCGATATTGCGAAAGACGCACGTCGTGGCGTGATTGCACGCTCCGGCGCGACGACCGATCGCATTGCCGAAACGTACAGCGCGGTTGCCATCGAGGAATGTCGCGGGCTGATCAGGGCCATTGCTCACGTAGCAGCCGCCCGCCGCGCAGAGCACAGGGTCCATGCTTTCGTAGCGCCGGCCGCGGCGGTAGCGCGGCTCCATCCGCAGGAGGACGGTGACGTGACCGTCAAAGGCGAGCTTCGGCTCGTGCACTTCCGGCGCGTGGCGCTCGATGTCGGCACGCGCGCGGGGCGGGGCGAGCGGGACATCGCGGAAACCTTCGTTGTCGGCCACGCGTGGCTGTCCTGACGACGGTTCGTGCCGACGCTCCTCGACCGTACGCTCCGGTTCCGTGTGCCGGGCAAGCTGCTCCTCGCGAATGCGGCGGAGCCGATCGGCAACGCGTGCAATCTCGGCATCGGCCTCGATATCGGCGACGCGTCGGGCATCATCGGCTGTGGCGCGCGCAATAGCTCGGGCTGCTTCTGCTGCGCGGCGCTCGGCGTCGGCGCGTTTAGCGGCCTCGGCGGCTTCGCGCTCGGCAGCCACGCGCTGCGCTTCCAGGGTCTTGCGCACCTCTTCCGCCTTGCGGACTTCCTCAGCTTTGCGGGCCTCTGCAGCGCGTCGCTCTTCTTCAGCACGAGCGGCTTCGGCGAGACGTGCAGCCTCCGCAGCCTTGCGCTCGATCTCGGCTTTGCGCGCGGCCTCTGCCTTGCGGGCTTCCTCAATCGCGGCCTGCTCGGCGGCGACGCGCAGGGCCTCTGCTGCACGCTTCACTTCCTCAGCTTTG
>CAUJKI010000180.1 GCA_963205015.1 Pseudomonadota bacterium | reverse complement strand
TCGTCGCCGACATCATGGGCTCGGCGCCGCGGCTTGCGCGCATCATGAGCCGGCGGCGGCGCGTGCTCGACGCCGTCCTCGATCCGGGTTTCTTCGGCAGTCTGCCCGACGCGGATGCGCTCGCGCGCATCGTCGATGCGGAGATCGACGCTACAGCCGACTATCAGGAGGCGCTGGACCGCGCCCGCATTGTCGGCAGCGAGCAAGCCTTTCTGATCGGCGTTCGCGTGCTTTCAGGCACGATCACCGCGGCGCAGGCCGGCGGCGCCTATGCCGCGCTCGCCGAGCACCTGATCGCAGCCCTGCAACGACAGGTCGAGCGCGAGCTTGTCGCCCAGAGCGGCCACGTCGCAGGCGGCGCCGCCGCGGTCCTTGCCATGGGCAAGCTCGGCGGGCGCGAGATGACCGCCGCCTCCGATCTCGACCTCATCCTCGTTTATGATTTCGACGATACGATCCATCAGTCGGACGGCCCAAGGCCGCTCGCGCCGAGCCAATATTTCACGCGCCTCACGCAGCGCCTGATTTCGGCCCTCGCGTCGCCGACCGCGGAGGGGCTGCTCTATGAAGTCGACATGCGTCTCCGCCCCTCGGGACAGAAGGGACCGGTTGCTACGCAGCTCTCGAGTTTCGAGCACTACCAGGAGAACGAGGCCTGGACCTGGGAGCACATGGCGCTCACGCGTGCCCGGGTCATTTCGGGGCCGCCTGAGCTGCGTGCCCGCGTCGAGGCTGCCATTCATCGCGCGCTCGTCCGCCCCCGCGACCGCGCGAAGCTCGTTGCCGACGTGCGTGACATGCGCGAACGTATTGCCAAGGAGAAGGGGACGGAGGACATCTGGGAGCTGAAGCAAGTCCGCGGCGGCCTGGTCGACATCGAGTTCATCGCCCAGTTCCTCCAGCTCGCCCATGCCGACGCCCACCCTGAGGTGCTCGACCAGAACACCATCAGCGCCCTCAAAAAGTGTGCGGCAGCAGGGCTGTTGGGCGGCCCGCAGGCCGATGTCCTGATCCCGGCGGCTGGCCTCGTGCACAATCTGACCGAGGTGCTGAGGCTGAGCCTGGATGGGCCTTTCGAGCCGGCAAAGGCCCCGGACGGCCTGCGCGCGCTGCTGGCCCGGGCCGGCGACGCTCCCGATTTCGCCCGTCTGGAAGCATCGCTGAGGATGACGCTCGCCGAGGTTGCATCGTTGTTCGACGCGATCATTTCCTGAACGTTGGCCAGTTATCGATGACAATACGGCGACGGATTTCCCGAAGATCCCACGTTTCACTCCTCGAAAGCACTTCGAACTCGAGGAGTTCCCCGAATGTCCAAGAAGAAGGTGCTGATCGTCGCAGCGGCCCTGGTCGCAGGCGGTGCAGCAATCGCGCTCTCAGCCCCCGGCCACCGCGGGCACGGTATGGGCGGTGGTATGATGGACCCCTGGTTTCAGGGCGAGGGCCGCCATGGCATGGGTTTCGCCGGCCGATGGGGCCGTGAGCTGACGCGTGAGGCCTTCGATGAGAAGGCGCGCGAGCGCTTCGCCCGCTTTGATCTCAACAGCGACGGCGTCGTCGACGTAGCCGAGATCGAGGCAGCGCTGGCCAAGAGCGCTCAGCATCGCCGCGGCTTCCGCGAGCGTCGCGCCGACCGCGGTGATGCCGCCAAGGGCGAGACGCGCCGGGATCGCTCCGTCAGCAAGTCCCAGTATCTCGACGAGGTGCGCCGGCGCTTTGCCCAGCTCGACCTCGACAGCGACGGACGGATCACCGATGCCGATCTGCCGCCGCCCATGCGCGGGCGCGGCGTCCTCTCGAACCTCGAGAGCGAGCAGGCTCCAGGCATGATGCGCGGCCAGCGCCGCGCACCGCTCCTCGGCTTCCTGCGCGGTGCCAAGGCCGACAAGGACGGCGCCATCGTGCTCGACGAGGTCGTCAAGGTCGCCGGTGAGCGCTTCGACCGCATGGATCGCAACAAGGACGGCAAGCTCGACCGCGAGGACCACAACGCCTTCGCCAAGGAGATGACCGACTATCGCGTGAAGCGCGTTCTCCACCGCTTCGGCGCCACGGCGGACGGGAAGATCACCCGCGAGCAGGCCTTCAAGGTCGCCGGCGAGATGTTCGAGCGCCTCGACCGCAACAAGGACGGCGTCATCTCGCGGGACGAGCGCCCGGGCGGCTGGCACCGCCAGCGCGGTCCCCGCGATGGGCGCCACTGGCGCGGACGGGATCGTGGCGGCGAAGAGCGCGCCCCGGATCGTGAAATGAAGAAGATCTGATGTATTACCCCGGTCCCGGAGCGGAGCATCGGGACCGGGGATGCGAAAAGGCGAGGCACACATGCGCGCGCTGAGCTACACTCTCGAGGTTGGGACGACCGCGAGGAGCCGTGGCGTGACGCGCGTGCACGATAGCGGTCCAGGACCGGGGGACCGGTCGGGACCGGAGGCGGGGGCGGCAGCCGAGGAGGCCGCCGTTCTCGCGCGCGTTCGCGCCGGCGACGGCACTGCATTCCGCGAGCTGATCGACCGGCACACGGGCAGCCTGCTCGCGGTCGCGCGCCGGATGCTGAAGGTGGACGGCGATGCCGAGGACATCGTGCAGGAGGCGCTCGTGCGCGTCTGGCATCATGCCGGCACGCTCGAGCTCGGCCCCGGAGGCCTCAGACCCTGGCTGCGCCGCGTCGTCACGAACCTCTGTCTCGACCACCTGCGCCGGCACCGGCTGACCAGTGTCGTCGCGGAGGTACCCGAGGCGCCCGCGCCCCCGGAACAGGGGCGGGGTCTCGAGGAGGCGGACTTGTCGAAGCGCGTCGGGGCAGCGCTCGCCGCGCTCCCCGAGCGTCAACGCGTAGCGCTTACCCTGTTCCACTACGAAGGCTTGAGCCAGATCGAAGTGGGCGAGATGCTCGGGATATCGGACGAAGCGGTCGAATCGCTTCTGGCACGCGCCCGGCGCACGCTCAAGGCGGCATTGAAGGACGAGTGGCGGCAGTTGCTGCCGGACAGCGAGTAAGAAGAACACGAGAGGCGAGGCGCGACGTGCGCTTTGGATGATGATGAAGAGCGAGAACAGGCTTGCCGAGCTTACGGCTTTCGAGAACGTGCTGGACACGTTCGGTGGAAATCCTGCGCGCTGGCCCGCCAACAAGCGCGAGCGGCTGATGAGCCTTGCGGCCTCCGATGCCGAGGCACAACGGCTGCTGCGCGAGGCAAAGGCCCTGGACAGCGTCCTTGCTCATGCTGCCGGCCCGCCGGTCGGCGATACGAAGGCGCTCGCCGACCGCATCGCCGCCGCGATTGCCAATACGTCGCCCGGCCAGTCCGTGCACGCCGAGCGGCAGTCGGGCGGCGGCCAACCATCGCCCGAGAGCACATCAGGCGTTGTCATCGCCTGGCCGCGCACCGGCGGCGAGAAGCAGCGCGCGGCGGATGCGCACGCGGCAGCCCTTGCGGGATCCGTCCCGCGGCGCCACCGGGTCACGAGCGGGTGGCGGGCGGCAGCCCTGCTTGCCGCGTCGCTGGTGGCCGGCATCTTCGTCGGCGTTGCCGATCTCATACCGGACGAGGTCACGCAGATCGTCGCCAGCGCGACAACCGGCACGGAATCGCCCCAGTCGATCGCGTTCCTCAGCGGTGAGGGCCTCCTCGAGATCATCGAGGAGGAGTTCCTATGATCGTGCGGGCGGGCGAGACGAAGGTCGTGCGACGGACGCCCAAGTGGCTGATGGGCGTGCTCGTCGTCTCCCTGCTCATCAATGGTCTTGTGCTTGGCGCCGTGGCTTCCCGCTGGCGCTCGCTCCATGCCATGCCGGCGCTCGGCTCTTCGTCCAATGCCCACCTCTTCGGCTTCGCAGTCACCTTGCCGCCCGAGCGCCGCCGGGAGGTCTGGAGCGCAGTCGAAGCGGATCGGGCCGCCATCCGGCCCCTGCGCCAGGTCGTGCGTGACGCACGCGAGGAGGCGCGCAAGGCGCTGCTCGTCGAGCCATTCGATGCCGCACGGTACGCGGCAGCGCAGAAGCGCCTGTTCGATGCGGAGCAGGAAATGCGCCTGCGTGGCCTCGATGTCATTCAGGCCATTGCCCAGCGCCTCACGCCGGCCGAGCGGGCCGCGTTTTCCCGCTGGGAAGAGGAGGATCGCAACCGGCGCCGCGCTTTCTGGCGCGGCGTACGCGGTGGCGACAACCAGCCCGACCAGCCTCGCGAGCGCGGCGCCCAACCCGGGCAGGCCAGGAACTGAGTTCCGGCCGCGCCGCATTGTTAACGGCCCGTAAAGACGACGCTTGGCTCGTTCAGCGAAACTAAAGCATTCCTCGCGATAGTTCCCCTGTTTTGCGTTCAGGGGAGGCACGTGGCGTCGTGGAGTACGTGGCCGGGCAAATCGAGCGTCTGCGGCAATCATGGGTCGCCGGCGATACGCGCCTCGTTCCTTGGACGTTCACGGCGACGCTGTTCGTTTCAGCGCTCCTGCTCTTCTCCGTCCAGCCGATGTTCGCGAAGATGGTGCTGCCGAAGCTCGGTGGCTCGCCATCGGTCTGGGCCGTCTCGATGTGCTTCTTCCAGGCGGTCCTGCTGGCCGGCTACTGCTACGCGCATCTGCTGAACCGTTATCTGCCACCGCGCCTGATCCCCTTTGCTCACATGGCGGTGCTCGCGCTCGCGATGCTCGCCCTCCCGATCGGCCTCTCCGAGAGTCGCGCCGAGCCGCCGGCAGGTGAGGCATACGGCTGGCTGATCGTCACCCTCGCGCTCGGCGTGGGACTGCCCTTCTTCGCCGTCTCCGCCAACGCGCCACTTCTCCAGTCCTGGTTCGCACGCACCGGCCATCCTCATGCCGGCGATCCCTACTTCCTCTATGGCGCCTCCAATCTCGGCAGCCTCGTCGCGCTCCTCGCCTATCCCGCAGTCATCGAGCCATTCAGCGGGCTTGCCCACCAGGCCGCGCTCTGGGCAGCCGGCTTCCTTGCGCTTGCCGCCATGATCGCGCTCTGCGGGACGATGATGATCGCCGCCATTGGCATCGGAAATCGCGCCACGGTCTCGGCGCCTGCATCTCACCTCGACGCGCGCCGCCCGACCATGGCGCAGCGGGCAGGCTGGGTCGCGCTTGCCTTCGTGCCCTCAGGCCTTCTCGTCGCCTTCTCGGGCTATGTGACGACCGACATCGCCTCGGCACCTTTCCTCTGGGTCGTCCCGCTCGCGATGTTCCTCGCGACGTTCATCCTCGTGTTCCGCGACGCCCCCTATATCCCTCACCGCTGGATGCTCATGCTCCAGCCGATCTCGACAATCCTGGTGCTGCTCGGCATCTCGATGACCGGCAATCGCGCCTGGCAGATCGCCGCGCTCGCCGGTACCGTCGCCTTCTTCGTCGCCACCATGGTGTGTCACCGCGAGCTATTCGATCGCCGCCCCGCAAGCAGGCACCTCACCGAGTTCTATCTGTGGATGTCGCTCGGCGGTGTGCTCGGCGGCATGTTCGCGGCCCTGCTCGCGCCTCAGATCTTCAGCACCATCTGGGAGTATCCGCTGCTGCTCGTGCTCGCCATGGCATGCCGGCCGGGAATTACCGCGCGCATCTCCCGTGCGGAGGCGGGCGAGTTGATCCGCATCGCCGTGATCGCCGTCGCCGCCCTGGTTCTGCTCGAATATCTGCAGGGCCGCGGGCTGCTGATGGTGCCGAACAGCATGTTGAGCGTCCTCACGCTCCTCGGCTTCGGCTCGCTCTGCCTCCTGCAGCGAGACAACGCGCTGCGCCAGTTCGTCTATGCCGCCACAACCGGGCTCACCATCGTCATCCTGCCGTCGCAGATGAGCCGTGGCGATGCCGAGCGCAGCTTCTTCGGCACGCATCGCGTCATCATGACGAGCGATGCGAAAGTGCGCCTGCTCATTCACGGAACCACGCTGCACGGCGCCGAGCGCCTTATCGCCGAGGACGGCTCGCCCATCGTGCGCCCGGTGCCCATGACCTACTATCACCCCCAGAGTCCGATGGCGCTTGGCGCCGAGGTCGTGCGAACAAGCAAGGCTTCCAGCGGACCGGTCCGCATCGGGATCGTCGGCCTCGGCTCGGGCGCCATGGCCTGCAATTCACGTTCCGGCGAGCACTGGCGCTTCTATGAGATCGACCCCGTCGTCGTGCGGATTGCCAGAGACGCCAAGCGCTTTCGCTATCTCTCGGCCTGCCAGCCGGATGCCGACATCGTCCTCGGCGACGCACGGCTCACGCTCGCGAAGGAAACGACCGCAGCATTGGACTATCTTGTCATCGACGCCTTCTCCTCGAATGCCGTTCCGGTCCACCTGCTGACTGTCGAGGCGCTGAATCTCTACCTCGACAAGCTCTCACCCGAGGGTCTGCTCGCGCTGCATGTGTCCAATCGCCACCTCGATCTGATCTCCGTTGCAACTAGCGTGGCCGGCGCCGTGCCCGGTCTGCACTCAGCCGTTGCCGTTGACAGCCAGGCGGCAACGGGCTTCGATCGCAGCACCTCACAGGTTGTCCTGGTCAGCCGGTCGCCGGCAGTGATCGCGCGCGTCCTGGCTTTGCCGTTCGCCCGGCCCGCTCGGCCCTCGGTCCTGAGCCCATGGACCGACGACTACTCGGACATCCTGAGCACGCTCTGGCAGAATTACGCGCACTAGCTTGTTCTGCACTCTCGCCGCCCGCTGCACCTCGACATGCGGTCGTTGCGCGGTTCCCGCACTTGACAAGTCTCCGGCCTCGGCACACCGAAAGGACCGTGCCGAGATCCTTCAGGGGCTTGGCGATCCCACGGGAGAGCCACGTGAAACTCTCAGAGTTCAGAGTTCTGACTTTCGACTGCTACGGTACGCTCATCGATTGGGAGAGCGGCATGATCGCCGCGCTCACGCCGCTGACCGAGCGTTTGCAGCACGCACCCACGCGCAACGAGATTCTTGAGGCCCACGGACGCCTCGAGGCGAGGCAGCAGCTCGCGACGCCGACCATGCGCTATTCGGAACTTCTCGCCGTCGTCTACAAACGGCTTGCCGAGCACTGGGGCCTCTCGGCGAGCTGGCAGGAATGCCTGACCTATGGCGGCTCGATCGCCAACTGGCCGGCATTTCCCGATTCAACGGACGCGCTGCGCTACCTCAAGCAGCACTTCGCGCTCGTCATCCTGTCGAACGTCGACAACGAGAGCTTCGCGCATTCCAATGCCCGTCTCGGCGTTGCCTTCGATGCCGTGTACACGGCGGCAGACATCGGCTCGTACAAGCCGGCAGCCCGTAATTTCGAGTACATGCTCACCGACCTCGCCGATCGCGGCATCGCGCGCGAAAGCATCCTCCATGTCGCGGAGAGCCTCTTCCACGACCATGTGCCGGCGAACAAGTTCGCTCTTGCCTCCTGCTGGATCCATCGCCGTCACGGGGACGCGGGCTTCGGGGCGACCCAGCCGCCTGAGACCATGCCGAAGTTCGATTTCCGGTTCGAGAGCATGGCAGCGCTCGCCGCGGCGCACGCGGCCGAGCTGGCCACAAGCTGAACGCCTTTCCGGCTTTGGAAACGGAAAGGCGGGCCGCAAAGGTTGGGGCCGCAGCAAAATATTGGAGCGAGCGCGGCCAATTCCCACCTTCGCGGTCCGCGGGCCCTATCGGCACCACGCCCGAGCAGGGAAAAGGCGTTTGTCACGGGGCGCGCGGGCAGCCAATTTCGCCGCCGACGCCGCCTCGGCAGGAGCCTGCCTAGTGACTCTTCCTGGTGCTTAGTCTGCTTATTTCGTCTTTGAGTTTCAGCTTCTCTAGCTTCAGCCGGGTGATCTCAGCGTCGCTGGATCCCGGTCGGCCCATTTCTTCCTCGATCCGGCGGTCGAGAAGCTTGTGCTTCTCCGAAAGCTCTGCGAGATGTGCGTGCAGCGACATCAGGCCCTCCGTGTACGAGTTGACAATTGAAAGTTTGCCACGGAACGGCTGCGCTGTCCAACCGGGTCGACGCCAACTGGTGCAAAACCTGGTGGCTGCCACGCATTAACGCTGAGGCATTCCCGATCCATTTGTTAGATACTTTTTACAATCCATACAAAATCTTACCCACACGAACTCTCGGAACTGAACAGCCATGTCGGCCACCCAGACCTTCCTTCATCGCGGCGATCTCCCCGACGGCCTTACATTCGGCAGCGCTGTTGCCGTCGATACCGAGACGCTTGGGCTCAAGCCGCACCGCGACCGCCTCTGCTTGGTGCAGCTCTCGGCAGGCGATGGCACGGCCCATCTCGTGCAGTTCGACGGCACCGACTGGTCCGCGCCGCGGCTCAAGGCGCTGCTCACAGATCCTGGCGTGACCAAGATCTTTCATTATGCCCGTTTCGATGTCGCTGTTCTGGAGCAGTATCTCAGCGTGGTCACCGGACCGCTCTACTGCACCAAGATCGCGTCCAAGCTCGTGCGCACCTACACCGACCGGCACGGCCTCAAGGATCTGTGCCATGAGCTGCTCGGAATCGAGCTTTCGAAGCAGCAGCAGAGCTCCGATTGGGCTGCCGCCACCCTGAGCCCGCAGCAGCTCGCCTATGCCGCCTCCGACGTCCTGCATCTGCACGCACTCAAGACCGTGCTCGACGCCATGCTGGCCCGCCAGGGGCGAACGGCGCTGGCCGAGGCCTGCTTCGCGTTCATCCGGCATCGGGCGAAGCTGGATCTCGGCGGCTTCGAGGACACGGATATCTTCAGCCACTGAAAGAGGCTGTGGGTTGTTCCGGTTTCGTTGTAACGACTTGCGAGAGGTCCCAATATCTCCCAAATTCACCGGCAGGGAATGGGGCGGAGGCCCGACTCCGACAGCCCGGGGCCGGCGCATCAGCGGGCAAGCATGGCGACGACCATCGATCCACGCCGGCTGCGTGACCGGCCGGGTGGCCTTGCCCCGAACGGGACAGGCCCAGCCGGGGCAGACCATGCGGACGGCCATGAGCGCGCGCGCGCTTTCGCGTCCGCGCGCCGGCATAGCATCATGGTGCGGGCACTGCGCCTCTCGCTTCCCCTCCTCGCCGTCGGGATGCTCGGTATCTACGGGGCCACGACCTGGCGGATCGCGGCTCTGAGATCTGCCGGCGTGACCCTCGAGGAAGTGCGCATCTCCAATGACCTCCTTGTGATGGCCAATCCAAAATACGCCGGCACCGGCAAGGATGGCTCGCGTCACGCGGTCCGCGCGCGCTCGGCTGAAACCGATCTCTTGACCCAGAAGCTCGTGAAGCTCACCACCATCGAGGGCGAGATCACGCAAGTGAGCGGAACACGGGTCGATCTCACCGCGACGCGCGGTACCTACGATCAGGAAACGGGCGTGCTCGAACTCCTCGAGCAGATCGACGTGCGCTCGACCGATGGCATGACCGCCAAGCTGACCGCGGCCACGGTCATGACCAAGGAGAACCAGATCGTCTCCAACGAGCCGATCACGGCGACGACGGCGACCAGCAGCATCCGCGCCCGCGGCATGGAGATGGCGACGCAGCGCCGGATCGCGACCTTCACCGGCGACGTCGCCGTGCGTATGACGCCCCCTCCCGCAGCCGAAGGCGCGACGCCGAAGAAGGAAAAATCCCCATCCACGTCCCTCGGGCCGAGCTTCTCCTCCAACGAGCCCGTCGACGTGACCTCGGATCGCCTCGTCGTCGACGACGGCAAGCACACGGCGATGTTCCGTACCAATGTCATCGCCCGCCAGGGCACGGCGACGCTCGCAGCGCCCGAACTCGACGCGATCTATGCGGGCCGGTCGGCGCTGCCCGGCGCACCGGCGCGCGAGAGTGGCGCCGATCCTGCGGCTTCGCGGTTGACGA
>CAUJKI010000179.1 GCA_963205015.1 Pseudomonadota bacterium | reverse complement strand
CGCCACCACCGAGGCGATGTCGTCCGGCTCGGCAATGCGCCCGAGCGGGATCGCCGCAATCATCTGGTTCTTCCATTCCTGCGAAACGTTCTTGAGGATCGGCGTCTCCACCGCGCCGGGCATCACATTGTTGATGCGGATGCCGCGTGGCCCGAGCTCGCGCGCCATGCTGCGCACCATGCCGATCAGTGCTGCCTTCGACGCCGCATAGTGGGGCGCGCCCTCGCCCGACATCGCAGACGTGCTGGAGGTATTGACGATCGCGCCCCTGATACCGTGCTTGATCATCAGGCGCAGCGCCTCGCGGGTGCAATAGAAGGTACCGTGCAGGTTGACGTTGAGCACGCCATGCCAGCCCTCGTCTTCCATGTCGATCGTGATGTCGGGGAACACCGTCGGCGTCTCGCCCCGCGCCATTTGCTGGCCGCGCTCGGCCATCCGGGCCATGAGCTTCGCGAAGCCGTCGCCTTTCGCGGTCCCGATGCCGGCGTTGTTGATCAGCACATCGAGCCGACCGTACCGCTCATCCACCGTGGCAAAAAGGCGTTTCACGGCGGCGCTGTCGGCGATATTGCAGACCTGCGCCACGCCGGCTACGTCACCGCCCGCCTGCGCTATCGTTTCGCGCGCACTGGCTTCCTGCACGTCCACCGCGACGACCCGGGCACCCTCGCGAATCAGACGCTGCGCGATGGCTCGCCCCATGCCCTGCCCCGCCCCGGTGACCACGGCCACCTTGTTCGCAAATCTCGTCATTCGTCGGCCCTCCTGATCCTGGTCGGACAAGACGGGACAGAGTCTGACAGGACTGCCGGCCGATGGCCTAGTCCTCTCGGATGAGAAGCGGGAACCGCCGCATTTTGCTATATAAAGGGCGAAACCCATGGAGATCATCGCATGCAGTCTGATTCGCGCCCCGTCATAGCGGTCCTCGGCGGCTCCGGCAAGGAAGGGAGTGGTCTCGCGTTCCGCTGGGCCCATGCCGGCTACCCGGTCATCATCGGCAGCCGCACCGCCGAAAAGGCCGAACAGGCTGCGAAGGAGATCAACGACGCGCTGGGGCGCGAAGCCGCCCGAGGCCTCGACAATCCGGCTGCCGCGGCGGCGGCGTCCATCGTCGTGCTGACGGTGCCCTTTGCCGCGCAGCGCAAGACCGTGGAGGAAGTCCGCCCGGCCCTCACCGGAAAGGTCCTGATCGACGTCACCGTGCCCCTCGTGCCCCCCAAGGTCAGCCGCGTGCAGTTGCCGGGCGGACGCTCGGCCGTCGAGGCCATACAGGAATTGCTCGGCGCGGAAGTGAAGGTGGTCTCGGCTTTCCAGAACATCTCGGCGCACCACCTCAAGGACCTCGATTACGTCATCGAATGCGAAGTGCTGGTCTGCTGCGACGACCGCGCGACTGGCGACCTGGTGGTCGGCATGGCGAAGGAAATCGGGCTGCGCGCCTGGAACGCGGGCGTGCTCGCCAATTCCGTGGTGGCCGAAGCGCTCACCTCGGTGCTGATCACGCTGAACCAGCGCCACAAGGTGCCCGCGTCCGGCATCCGCATCACGGGTATCTCGACGCCCTGATAGTCTTTATGGACGTAGTGGCCCCGGGCATCGTTGCCGATACTCGGGCCCATCCCGCTCCCGCTTGAGCCCTCCAACGCAGGATCCGACTCATGAGCAAGAAAGACTTCTTCGTCGCGATGACCGAGTTTCACTTCATGAACACTCAGACCCTGAGTGAAATCGGCTATTACCCCGGCATGCACCATTTCCACTCGAGCGTGAGCGGGGTGCTGCGCGCGTGGTCCGGGCGCAGCATGGACGACCCTTGGCCGGCGCCGCTCGCCAGCTCGCTCGCACCCTACATGGACCAGGCCAACGTCGACGTCGCGTTCTGTCTGCGCGAACCGATGATGGACATCACGGGCGGAGTCGTATCTTTCTCGACCAACGGCTTCATGATGCAGCAAATCGAGCCGTACCCGAACCGGATGTACCTTGAGGCGAATGTCGGCCCGGTCATCCGCCGCGGCATCAAGCACGCCAACTGGGAGCTCGAGTACCTGGTGAAGGAGAAGGGCGCGAAGCTCTGCAAGGTCTATCAGCCCGAGGACGACGGTCCGATCAACGACAAGCGCCTCTGGCCCTTCTATGAGAAGGCCCAGGAGCTCGGCATTCCGCTCACCCTGCACACCGGCGTGAGCTATGTGTGCCCGCAGCCGAACAGCCACTGCCACCCGCAGCAGCTCGACGATGTGGCGCTCGCCTTCCCGGACCTGAAGATGATCGCCTACCACGCCGGCTGGCCGTACACGGAGGAGCTGATTGGCCTCTGCGGCAAGCACAAGAATCTTTACATGAGCCTCTCGGGCATCTTCGGCTGGTACCAGCGTTCGCCCTATCGCGGCTATCACGCGATCGGCACGGCCCTGCAGTGGGTGCCGGCGGACAAGATCGTGCTCGGTTTCGACCTGCCGTTCGACGACCTGCCGCGTGTCACCGACTACATCCGTGACCTCAGCATGCCCGAGGAACTGCAGGAGAAATGGGGCTATGCGCAGGTGACCGACGAGGACAAGGCCAAGATCCTCGGCCTCAACCTCGCGAAGCTTACGGGTATCGAGCCGACGAAGCGCGCCAAATTCTCCGCCGGCAAGCCGGCCAAGTGACCGCGCCCATGACCGGACCCGCGCCGCTCGCTGGCCTGCGTGTCATCGAGAGCTCGATCCTCGGGCCTGCCGCGATCACGACGGCGTTCGCGGATCTCGGTGCCGAGGTCATCAAGGTCGAGACGCCGGCGGGCGATTACATCCGGGAGATGACCTGGCCGATCATCCAGGGCGTCTCGCTGATGCACTACCACCTGAACCGCGGCAAGAAGAGCATCACGCTCAACCTCAAGGTGGAGGCGGCTCGCGAAGTCTACCGGGAGCTCGTCAGGGGCGCCGATGTGGTCATCGAAGCTTCCAAACCGGGGGCGCTGGCGAAATACGGCCTCGGCTACGAGGACCTGCGGAAGATCAATCCGAAGATCGTGTTCTGCAC
>CAUJKI010000178.1 GCA_963205015.1 Pseudomonadota bacterium | reverse complement strand
GATGATGCTCTTGGCGCGCTCGTCCATCACCTCGGTGCGGAAGGCATCGAGTGTGGCCAGCGTCTCCCAGCCGTCGTCATACACCTCCCGCTTGCTGGCGTCGTAGCGGCTGGAGCGGTTCGACCGCGCCCCGCGACCACGGCGGCGCTCGGCATCGGGGCGGAGCTCACCCTGCGTCTCCGGTATTGGCTCGGGCTCAACGGTACGCTCGCGATCGTCCGGCACGGCACGTCCTCTTGGCCACGCAGTCCATGGCCAACGCTAGCAGCGTAGCGAGAACATATCAAGAACATTTGGCTGAAAGCAGTACGCGCTCGATGAACGCGCTCTTGGCAGCGCGATAGACGCCCATGGGCTGGCCGTCGAAGCTCTGCTTCAAGATATTATACTCAGCCAGAAGCTGCGGATCGTGCCTCAGCGCCTCGGTGAACGTGTGAAAGCAATCGTCCGGGCTACCCGCAACGGCGAGCTGCACCCCGAGGTGTGGAGAAGTATCGGCGTCCTCGAAGGCCGAGAAAGTGTCGGTGTGGGTCGAACCAGTGTTGCGGGCAAAACGTGCTGCGAGCACCACGTCCGCGGCTGCAAAATCGGCCGCCGCCACCCGCACGACGATGTCGAGGTCGCCCTTGGTGAGGCATCCGGGGACCGCCGTAGCCCCGATATGACGAATGTCAGCGGAAGCTGGCAGCAAGCGCCGCAACTCCTCGGCAGTCCGCTCGAAGAGCGCATCGGCTGCCGCACGCGCGCGTGCTGCGTCCGGATGAAGTGAAAAATCTGGTTCAACGGGCATGTCGCGAGCTGTACCAATGGCACCTGCGCCGAACAAGGCAGGCGCTATTGGGGCAGCTCGTGCCGCAGGACCACCTTGGATGATCTCGGTCGTCATACCGACCTTGAATGCCGATGAGGGGCTCGCCGCCTGCTTGACCGCGATTGTGCCGGCGGCGGTCGAGGGGCTGGTCCGCGAGGTCATCGTCGTCGACGGCGGGTCGAGCGACCGTACACTCAATATCGTCGAGCAGTCTGGCGCCGATCTCGTGCGCTCGGCTCCCGGACGGGGCGAGCAGCTCTGCGAGGGTGCCGCCCGCGCGCGATCACCCTGGCTGCTCTTTCTCCATGCCGACACCGTCCTCGAGCCGGGCTGGGAACGCGACGTGTCGGCGCTCATCGAGCGCATCGACAGCGGACGGCGGCAGCCCACTGCGGCGGCATTTCGCTTTGCCCTCGATGACGACGGATTCCGGCCGCGCATGATCGAGGCGGGCGTCGCGCTGCGGTGTGCGCTTCTTCGTCTCCCTTATGGCGATCAGGGCCTGCTCATTCCGCGGCAGCTCTATCAGCAGGTCGGTGGCTACAGCCGGCTTCCGCTTATGGAGGATGTCGATCTCGTCCGCCGCATCGGACGCCGCCGCATGACCTTGCTGCGCGCGCGCGCCGTGACGAGTGCGGCGCGATATCAGCGTGACGGATACCTGTGGCGCAGCGTGCGAAACCTTTCCTGCCTCGCGCTCTACTTCCTCCGTGTACCGACGCGGATCATTGCGCGTCTATACGGATAGAGTGGGCGCGTTCAACTGTGCGTGAGCCCCGCCACGCAGTTCATGCAAATGTACAACGAGACGAATAGCGTGCTCCGCGGAGGCGGACTCAACTATTCCAAGGGAGGACAGACCAGATGCATAACATCACCCGACGCAGCTTCATCATTTCCGCGGTGACTGCCGGCGCGGCGTTCGGGCTGAAGGGCCCGCTCGAAATCTTCGGATCGGCGGCACACGCGCAGGGAGGCAATCCACTCGGCGTACCCCAGGCGCTCGCCGAGCAGGGCTTTGCCAAGTTCAAGGTCGGTTCGATCGAAGTCATCCAGGTCTATGATGGTCACTGGGAAAAGGCGCACGATCCGAACTTCGTCCGTAATGCTTCGCTCGACGATACCAAGGCGGCCCTGAAGAAAGGCGGCCTGACGGATGCCTTCGTCCCGGTGCCCTTTACAATCACCGTCGTTCGCATGGGCGGACGGACCATCATGTTCGACTCGAGCACCGGTGGTCAGCTCGCGCCGACGGCCGGGCGCCTGGTTGCCAAGAACCTTGCTGCTGCCGGCGTTCAGCCAAGCGATATCTCGACGATCGTCGTCACTCACTATCATGCGGATCACATCTGGGGCCTCATGGCCAAGGAGACGAACGCCCAGCTCTATCCGAACGCCGAGATCATCGTACCGGAGGCCGAGCACAAGCATTGGACGGCACCGGAGCTCGTCGAGAAGGTGCCGGAAGGTGCGCGCGGCAACGTGCGCCGCATCCAGGCGACGCTCCCGAGCTGGAAGAACCTGAAGTCGGCGGCGCCGGGCACCGAAGTGACATCGGGTGTGCGCTCGATCGCGACCTACGGGCATACGCCGGGGCACACGTCCTATGTCGTGTCGTCGGGCAGCGATTCGCTGATCGTCGGCGGCGATGTGACGAACATCCAGGCGCTCAATCTCGCCAACCCCGGCTGGCATCTCGTCTTCGACGCCATTCCTGCTCTGGCCGAGGAAAACCGCCGCAAGATTTTCGACCAGGTGATCGCCGACAAGTCGATCATCACCGGCTATCACTGGGGCCTGCCGGGGGCCGGCACGATCCAGAAGGACGGCAGCGGCTACGCGCTCGTGCCCGTGTCGGTCTGAGCGGCGGAGGCGGCGCGCGATGCGCCGTTCACATCGTCGATCCGTACAAACCGAGGCGTCGCCCACGCGGGCGGCGCCTTTCGCCTGCCGGCTCGTCATCATGGTCAAGGTGCCGGTCGCAGGCCGGGTCAAGACACGGCTCGCACGTGAGGTTGGTGTCATCCGCGCGACGATGTTCTACCGGTACGCGATGCGCGGCATCGTCGCGCGTCTCGCAAGCCAGCCTTTCTGGCAAACGGTGCTCATCGTCGACCCCGACAGCGACATGTCGAGCCGGATGCTGCCGGCCGATGGCGGGCGGCGAGCCGGCCAGGGGCGGGGCGATCTGGGCGCCCGTATGCAGGGGCCGATGCGGAAGCTCCCGCCGGGGCGGGTGTGCCTCATCGGAACGGACGTGCCTGACATTTCGGTCGCGGATGTGCGCCGCGCTTTTCACCTCCTCGGCGAGCACGATGCGGTCTTTGGACCCGCCGAGGACGGCGGTTTCTGGCTGGTCGGATTGCGGCGAACGCCGCGCGTGATCGATCCCTATCGCGGGCGCGTGCCCTGGTCGCGGGCGGATACCCTGGCGCGGACGCTCGCCAATCTCGCCGGGTACCGCATCGGTTTTACCGCGCGCCATCACGACGTTGATTCGGCTGCCGATCTCGCACGAAACCGGGGCCGCTACGCACGCCGTGTTCCGCCGTTGCCCTCCTGCTAACGACCGTCGCGTTCGCTTGTGCTATCGCCGAATCATGACGGGGCGACTGATTCGCATCATTGGCATCGATCCGGGCCTCCGGCGTACGGGTTGGGGCGTCGTCGACAGCGACGGCGTGCGGCTCTCCTATGTCGCGAGCGGACATGTGACCTCCGAGGCGGAGGACGACCTCGCCTACCGCCTGCGCGCCATCTTCGAGGGCCTCTCGAGCGTCATCGCATCCTTCAAGCCGCACGAGGCCGCGATCGAGGAGACCTTCGTCAACGAGAATGCCCGCGCGACGCTGAAGCTCGGGCAGGCGCGCGGCATGGCGCTGCTGGCGCCGGCCGTGAAGGGGCTCGCGATCGCCGAATACACGCCCAATCTCATCAAGAAGTCCGTCGTCGGCGCCGGTCACGCAGAGAAGCGCCAGATCCAGGCCATGATCGGCTTCCTGCTGCCCAAGGCGCGCTTCGAGAGCGCGGACGAGGCCGACGCTCTTGCGATCGCCATATGCCATGCCAACCATCGCACGAGCCCCGCCGCGCGCGCGGCTCGCGCCCTGCGGGAGGCCGCGAAATGATCGGCAAGCTCAAGGGTATTGTCGACGCCATCGGCGAGAGCCACTGCATCATCGACGTCAACGGCGTCGGATACGAGGTACAGGCCTCGGCCCGCGCCTTGCGGAATATGGAAATCGGCCAGCCGGTAACGCTCGTCATCGACACGCACGTGCGCGAGGATGCGATCCGCCTCTTCGGTTTCGTGAGCGAGATCGAACGAAGCTGGTTCCGCACGCTGCAGAACGTGCAGGGCGTCGGTTCGAAGGTGGCGCTCGGCGTGCTCGGCACGCTCTCGTCGCAGGATCTGGCAAACGCCATCGCACTTGGCGACTGGGCCTCTGTGGAACAGGCGCCGGGTGTCGGCAAGAAGTTGGCGCAGCGCATCGTCGCCGAGCTCAAGGACAAAGCGCCCGCGCTGGCTGTTGCAGGCCTTCATGTTCCGGCGGTGGCCAACGGTGCTGGCAAGGCACGTGAGGCGGTTCAGCCGGGCGAGGCGCATGCGGCCGAGGCCATCTCCGCGCTGACCAATCTCGGCTACAACCCCGTTCAGGCCTCGCAGGCTATTGCCGTCGCCGCGCGCGATCTCGGCGCCGAGGCCGATACGGCGAAGCTCATTCGGCGAGGACTGAAAGAGCTGGCGCGATAGCGTCTCAACGCCAATCACCCAGCACGGCATTGACGAGCGTCAGCGCGGCGACGGCGGCGGTGTCCGCGCGCATGATGCGCGGCCCCAAGGCGATGCGCACGACGAACGGGAGCGCGATCAGCGTCTCGCGCTCCTCGGGTGCAAAGCCGCCTTCCGGTCCGATGAGGACAGCGAGCGGCCCCGGCGCAATCTCGCGCAGCGCCGCGATTGGATCCGCGATCGGCGCGCCCTCGTCGCAGAATATGAGGCGGCGGCCTGCATCCCATGACGCCAGCGCGCGGTCGAGACGCTCGGGCACAGCCACCTCCGGCACCCGCAGGATGCCGCACTGCTCGGCGGCCTCGATCGTGTTCGCGCGCATGCGCTCGACCTTGACACGCTCGGCGACGGTGTACCGTGTCAGCACCGGTTGCAGGCGCGCGACGCCCATCTCCGTCGCCTTCTGCACCATGTAGTCGAGGCGCGCGCGCTTCAGTGGCGCGAAAAGATAGTGGAGATCGGGGCCATTGGTCTGCGGGCGCGTCTGCCGTTCGAGAGCGAGATTGGCCTGGCGCTTGCCGACCGTCTCGACCCGCGCCAGCCATTCGCCGTCATGGCCGTTGAACACGAGAACGCCGGCGCCATCGCCGAGCCGCATGACGTTCAGCAGATAGTTGGCCTGCTCGCGCTCGAGGGGCACCGTCGCGCCGACGCCGAGATCTGCTTCGACGAACAGGCGAGGACTGCGGAAGTCATAGGGCTCAGTCATGGCGGAGAACCGCGCCAGCATCCCCTCTCCCCGCTTGC
>CAUJKI010000177.1 GCA_963205015.1 Pseudomonadota bacterium | reverse complement strand
TCGGCGTCGCCCGTCACGATGTCGGCGTCGAGCTCGGCGAGGTCGTCTTCGTCGATAGCCATGCGCCCGGTGTAGAGTCTCGGACGCGCGCGCGTCAGCGGGTAGCTAGTCGCGGTCCATGTACGACGGCGCGATCTTGCGCATGCGCGGCGGCGGAGGCTGTCTCCGGGCGGCCCCGGACGGGGGTGCGGGGCTGGTCTCCGGAGAAGGCGGCGGGGAAGCGTCCCACTTTGCCTGGTTTGAAGAGCGGGACGGAATGTCGATTTTCGTTCGACGGCGACGCTCGGACCTCTCGCCGCCGTCGAGCCGGCGCCCCTTCGCCTTCCATCCGTGAAGGGCAGCATAGCCGTACACGGCGCAATCGAGCGGCTCGTTGCGCTTGTGCTCGGGCTTGTCCCAGATGATGCGCGGATGGCCGTGGATCGTCTTCGTGACCGGGACCTCGGCGGTGAGGCCGGCGAGATACTCGTCGTCCGCGATGTGTGCGGCGATGTGCACGCGACCCGGCCCGGGCGTTGCGCCCGAGGTGACCGCCTCCACCGAGGCCTTGAAGCGGGCGTAGAGCTGCAGCTTCGCCGTGTCGACGCCGACGAGGTAGACATCGGTCTTGCGGTACGTGGCCCGCGTCGGGCGCTTCGGCCACACGCGCTTGCCGCCGCCGGCCGTGCCCTTCGTGCCCCAGATCGCGCGGGCGCCGCGGGCGCGCACGAAGTCGTAGACGCGCTGGGCCATGTAGCCGGTGTCGACGCACGCGGCGTCGAGCGTGACGAGCTCGTCGTCCTCGGTGACCCACTCGGTCCGCAGGTAGCGGTCGAGGTCGTCCCAGACCTGATCGCCGGACGGGTCGCCGCGGAGCACGCGATAGTCGAGGTGCCAGCACTCCTCGCCGCGCGCCCAGCCGTAGAGGCCGACCTCGAGGCGGTCGTGCTGCACGTCGACGCCGGCCGTGAGGACGCGCACCGCGCGCGGGATGATGGGGTGCCCGTCCTCGACGCCGATCGGCATGCGCAGGGACGCCAGCCGATGCGGCTCGACGCGCGTCTCGCCGTGTACGTCGTAGGTCCGTCCAAGGATGTTGTTGAAGAAGACGCGGACCTTGCCTGGGTTGCCCTTCGCGCGATCCCAGCGGTCGGCGATCTTGTCCCAGGTGAGCCAGGGCGACATGAGGCCGTTGCCCGCGTAGCCGGCGATGCGGCGCTCGGGACGCTCGGGGATCCAGATGCCAGCCGCCTGCATCTCGCCCTTCGGCGCCTCGGGGAAGGTCTTGCCGCAGGCCTGGCACCGGTAGAGTACGCGCTCCGGCTCGCCGGCCGGCCACGATAGCCGATCGAAGTCGAGCACGATGCGCTCGGAGCAGAGCGGGCACGGGACCCACCAGCGCCGGCGATCGCTTGCCAGGTACGCGGGCTCGACCTTGCTCGTGCTCACGTCGCCCGGCGTCGACGCGGCCACGAGCTTCGACCAGCCCGTGAAGGTGATCGCGCGGTTCTTGACGAGCTCGTAGAGGTCGCCTTCGCCGCGCGTGCCGATGCCCACGCTGGCGGCCATGCGGTCCCACTCGTCAATCATGTTGACGGCCGACGGCTTGGACGCCGTGCCCGCTGGACTGTTGCCGCCGAGGATGTCGAGCGTGACACCGTCGCAAAAAGTCTTTGTGTGGAGCGTGTTGCCGGGGTCGCGGCTCTTCGCCTCAACGAGGAGGCCGTCGAGTGCGCGGCAATCTTCGAGGATGGGATTCAGGCGCGCCAACGTGTAGCGCTTGGCCGCGTCGATGTCGGGCTGGAAAAGCAGCATGGGCAGCGGGCGATTGGCTATCACGTAGGCGATAAAGGCGTTGAGCATCTCGCTGGCGCCCCACTGCGCCGGCTTGATGATCACGATCTCTTCGGTCGGGTCGTCGGCCGAGAGCTTGAGCATGATCTCGCGCAGGTAGGGTGTTGTTTCGGTCCTCCATGGCACGCGCTGAGCGCCACGCCGCAGCATGATGTTTGCGTCGGCCCAGTCAGGGAACGGCAGGCGCGCGCGCGGGCGCAGCGCGGTCGAGAATGTTGCGAGCAGGTCGCCAACTACGCTCATCGGCGCTCGAGTGCAGCGAGCGGATCGTCGGCGATGAGGGCGAGGGCCTCTGCAATGCGCTGCTCGGCGGCGATGCCGATCAGGCGTCCATCAATGGCGGAGCCGCATGAAGCGCATCGCACGCGCTGCTCGCACGCGGCCTGGAGCTGTAGCGGCATCGCCTCCACCGCCTCGCGCAATCGGCGACCGAGCGATCCGAGCATCGCGGCGACGGTGGCTCGCTCGATGAGCTGGCCCTGCTCACGCTTCCACGCGGCCACCTCTCTAGCCGCCTTGATCGATTGAATGACCTGCGTGCTACGCCCGGCCGTGGGCAGTCCCGGTGCTGCAGGCGCATCGAGCGCGATCGGTGGCGGGGGCGCATCCTGGCCGTCGCGTCTTGGGCGGCCCTTCGTGCTCGGCGCCCACTCCCTATCAGCACGGCTCACGATCACGCGGCCGAGCTTGTCCACCGGAATATCGCCGCGCTTCACAGCCGCATCGATGGCCTGCCGCGTCAGCTTGCGGCCGTGGAGAGTGCCGGCGTGCTCGGCATATTCGCCAGTGGTCATGCGGTCCTTGGGCTTTCCTGTCATGGCCAATGTTGAATGTTCTTGCACACTTGCATCTCATCGGCGCACCCTTGCGCCAAGGAGGCAACATGCTCACCGGAATCGAATGGACTGACCGCACCTGGAACCCTGTGACCGGCTGCACCAAGATCAGCGCGGGATGCAAGCACTGCTACGCGGAATCGCTCGCGAAGCGACTGCACGCGATGGGTAATGCGCGGTACCTCAACGGCTTCGCGCTGGCCCTCCACCCCGACAAGCTGCGGGAGCCGGCGAAGTGGCGCGAGCCGACGCGCGTGTTCGTCAACAGCATGTCCGATCTGCTCCACGAGGACGTGCCCGACGCGTTCGTCATGTCGGCGTTCGCGACCATGATCGAGTTGGCGCCGCATCACACGTACGATATCCGGCGTTATGTC
>CAUJKI010000176.1 GCA_963205015.1 Pseudomonadota bacterium | reverse complement strand
GGCTATGGCGTGGGACGCCTCATCGCCTTCGTCATGGGCCGTCTCGCACGAAGCTTCCGGACACCGATCGAGTAAAGCAGGCGTGCGCCTGCAGGAGCGCCGTTCGGACGACGGTCCGGCGCGGGCTCAACGCCGGGTCACAGGTCGGCCCAGTGTTGCACCAATGATCTCAAGGCCACCTTCTACCGCATCACGCCATGAGAGCGGGCACCGCGGATGAATACCGAGCGCCGGCCGCCGTTCCTCGACGCAGAGCGACGCCGGCAGGTGGACGAAGCCGATGCGATGCTCGCGTTCCGTCCGCCGCGCCATGTCGAGGGCCGTGTAGAACGCCGCATTGCAGAGGTAAGTCCCAGCATCCCGCGAGATGAAGGCCGGCAGCCCGCGGCGACGCAATCGCGCGACGATCGCGCCGACGGGCACCGTGCTCGCCAGATACTCGTGACCGTCCGCGCGCAATACCGGCGTACTTGGGAGAGCTCCCGCGGCATCGGGCACAAAGGCCAGACGATTGCGGCCGCGCGCCTCGATCTCGAAGCCGCGCGCACGCGACGATACGCCGAAATGCAGCGCCACTGTCGGCGTCAGCTCCTCATAGAGTCCATAGAGATGCTCGATGCCGGAGCTCCATTCAGTCGGCAGAGTGCGCGTCTCGAAGGCAATACCCGGGAAGGCGGCGCGCGCCGCTTCGGCAAGACGCGGCACGAGAAGCGATGTGGCATTGGCCGGTACACTCGGAAAGGGCCCGAAGCCGGTCAGCAGCACGGTCGTGCGGCCATTCATCATTGCCGTCACGTCTCCGCCGATCCACCCGTGCGCTCGTCATTGAGGAGCGACATGACCGTCTCGACGGCCATCGCCGGTGTCAGCCGGCCGAGCCGCACTTCCGCCTCGAGCTGTCCAAGCCGTGCCACGATCTTCGGCCGGCCGCGCACTTCGTCCATGAGCCGGTCGGCGAGCAGGTCGTGCATCCACGTGACCGCTTGCGCCTGGCGGCGCGCCAGGAACGCGCCGGTCGCGGTCATGATGCGCTTGTGCTCCTCGATCTTCTGCCAGAGCAGATCGAGGCCCGTGTTCTCGCGCGCCGACATGGTGAGCACGGGCGGGCTCCAGCTCGGCGAGACGGGCGTCAGCAGATTGAGCGCGCCCTGGTACTCGGCAGCCGAGCGCGTCGCACGGGCGATGTTGTCCCCATCGGCCTTGTTGATGACGATCATATCAGCGATCTCGACAATGCCCTTCTTGATGCCCTGAAGATCGTCACCCCCACCGGCCAGCAGCAGCACGAGGAAGAAGTCGACCATCTCGGCGACGGCCGTCTCGGACTGGCCGACGCCCACTGTTTCGACGATCACGACATCGTAGCCCGCGGCTTCGACCAGGAGCATGGTCTCCCGCGTGCGCCGCGCGACACCGCCGAGCGTGCCGGATGTGGGTGAGGGGCGAATGAAGGCATCCGGGCTCGACGAGAGGCGCTGCATCCGCGTCTTGTCGCCGAGGATCGAACCGCCCGTGCGCCGCGAGGTCGGATCGACTGCCAGCACGGCAACACGCCGGCCCTCGGCGATCAGGTTCATGCCAAGCTGATCAATGGCCGTGGACTTGCCGACCCCCGGCACACCCGTAATGCCGATGCGATGCGCTTTGCCGGTGTTGGGCCCTGTGTCGGGCAGCAGCTCCTGCAGCAGCGCCTGCGCACGTGTGCGATGCGCAGCCTTCGTGCTTTCGACGAGCGTGATGGCACGGGCGAGCGCGGCGCGATCACGCGCGCGAATACGCCCGGCCAGTTCCTTGAGAGACAATGCGTCGAAGCTCTGCCGGCCGAGCGCCGTGGAGGACCCTCCGGCCGGCTCGCCATTGGCACCGTTGCCCGGCATTCAGAAGCACCATAGACGCTGCCCGAGCGCCGCCAGATCGACAAGCAGCGCCTCGCCCCGTACAGCCACGAGATAGAGAGCGCCCATCATGAGGCCGGCCAGCACGACGGTCAGCCCCAGGCGCACGGTGCGCGGCATCCGCGCGGGTGCCTCAGCCGCCGTCCGTGGCTCAACGTGCGGTTCACTGATCGAGGTCATGCGCGGCCTCCTCATGCCGCGGGCTGTTCCCTGAGCCGCGCGACAGGACGCTCGCGGATCGGCCAGTGGATCAGCGCCGCGAACAGCGCGAGCGCGATACAAACCCACCACATGGTATCGTAGGATTTGGTGGCGTCATAGAGGGTTCCGGCGAGCCAGAGGCCGATGAACGATCCGATCTGGTGGGAGAGAAACACGAAGCTGTAAAGCATCGACATCCACTGGGTGCCGAAGAACAGGCTGACGAGGCTCGACGTCAGCGGGATGGTCGACAGCCAGAAAAGTCCGAGCAAGGCCGAGATGCCGATCACGACCCAGGGCGTCAACGGCAGGAACAGCAGGCCCAGGAAGGCGAACGAGCGCATGAAATAGATGAAGCTCAGCCCGACCCGGCGCTCGACATAGCGGGCGGACTGGCCGGCGAGATACGTCCCGATGATGTTGGCGACCCCGACCGACATCAGCGCCCATACGCCGACCCACGAGGGCAGACCCTGGTCGGAGACGAACGCAGGCAAATGCACGCCGTAGAAGGCGACGTGGAACCCGCACACGAAGAAGCCCGCGACGAGCAGCCAGAAGCTCGGATGCGCGAAGGCCTCCGCAAAGGCCTCGCCGAGCGTCTGCGAACGGACCGCTCCTGCCTGAGCGACCGGCCGTCCCGACAGCGGCCAAGCCAGCGGCGCGATCAACAGACACGTCGCAGCAATGACCATCAGGCTGCTCTTCCAGCCGATGGTCTCGATCAGCACATGGGCATAGGGGAAGGCGACGAAGGATCCGATGCCGCTTGCTACACCGAGCGAGGCAATGGCAGCAGTGCGTGCTTCCGGCGGCGCCGCACGACCAACTGCGCCGACCAGCGCCGAGATGCCTGTCCCGGCAACGCCGATGCCGGCGAGCAGACCGGCAATATAGATGTCCATCGGCGTGTGAGCCGTGGCGAGAAGGTAGAATGAAGCCACCGTCGACAGCGAGCAGACGACAATCACGCGCCCGGCGCCATACTTGTCCGCCACGCCGCCCGCGACGATGGAGAGAACGCCCCAGGTGAGGTTCGCTATGGCCATGGCATTAGAGAAGGGCTCGCGGCCGACGCCCAGCTCTTCCGACAGAGGCTTGAGATAGAGGCCCATGACCTGCCTGAGGCCCATGGCCAATCCGACGATCGTGCCGGCGGCGAGAATGACGAGCCACAGCGGACGCGCGGGCCGCGCAGCGGCAGTTGCTTGAGTTGACATGTATCGATCTGACCAGATGCTCGCCGACGGCACCAGGACGTCGGGTGCGCGGACCGCGAGGCAGGAATCTGCGGTGTTGTGTCTCTCCGCTTATGCCTCGCGCCTGGGGCCACTGTCGAGGTTCGACGAGGAACGTGCAATGCAGCATTGCCGGCCGGGACAGCGCCGCCGCGGCGCTTTAGATGCTCCGTTTACCCAATCGACGGGTGAGCTTTGCCTGGTAACTCATTTTGATCCTAGAGTTTTTCAGAGCTGAACGCCGGGCCTTCAGCATCGGCGTGCGACGCGCAGGAGAGGCCCATGTCGAAATCCGCTGTTCTCGCAGCCGCGACCGCGGCCATGTTTGGTGCCCTGTCCATTGCCACGGCCCCCAGCGCCGAGGCTCACAGGTACCGCTACCACTCCGATCGCGTGGTGGTCTTCTATGGGCATCCGCCCCACGTCTACGACGGCTATCGTCCGTACTACGGCCCCTACTACTATCGTGAGGTCGGCCTCTACCAGCGTCCGACCGGCATTTTCCGGCCCGGTGGCGTTGTCTTCCGGCCCTTCGACGCAGCGCCCAGTCAAATCTATTGCCGCCGCTGGGGCTTTACCTACACTTGGCACGGAAGGCCGAAGAAGTGGCGCTGCATGGCGTGGTAGCCGGACTGGTCGTCCGGGACTTCAGGCCGCCCGAACATTCTCGACGCCCCTGACCACGCCGGTCGGGGGCGTTGCCGTTTCGGGAGGAGCGGGCACCGATCCTCACAATACGAAGCAAATTCTCGCGGGCTGATCAATTGGATCGTGAACTTTGTTCTGTAGGCCTCTCCTGGAGAGGCGCAGAAAGCCCGGCCGAAAGGTGGGTGTCCGCGCTCAGGCCCTGGAGAGAACCCTCATGCCCAACCCCATCTCTTTCGCCGCTGCGGCCGTCGCCGTCGCTGGCCTTTCGCTTGCCGGCGCGACGAGCGCCGAGGCACACCGGCACCGGCATCACCACCGTGGCGTATCGATCGTCATCGGTGCGCCGTTGCTCTATGGCGGTTACTATCACCGCCATCGACATCACGGATACTACCCGTCCTACTATCGTGGCTACGGGCCCGAATGCCTGCGTTGGGCCAAGACCTACAGCCGCAGCGGCCGAGTGAAATGGCGTTGCGTTGTCTGGTGAGCGCACTCCCCCACACCAGTTGACGCCTTACGCGCCCCCTTGGCCCGCGCGGGCCCGGGGGGCGCTCGCGTATGTGCGCCGCATAGCCGCCTCAGCGGCAGACGAGCACCGGGATCGTCGAGTGCGTGAGCACCTTCTGGGTCTCGCTACCGAGCAGCACGGCCGAGATACCGCGGCGCCCGTGCGAGGCCATCACGATCAGGTTGGCGCCTTTCGACTTCGCCGTGTCGATGATCGCCTCCCAGGGATTGTCCTGCTCGACATGCAAGGTTTCCATCCCGACGCCAAGCGCCGCCGCCTTGCTTTTCAATGCGGTGAAGTATTCGCCGACACGCGCCGCGATCTCGGCGCGAATCTCCTCCGTCGGCAGCGCCACGACGACGCCCTCGTAGACCATGGGCGCCGGCACGCTGGTCACACGCACAACGACGACTTTGGCGCCGACGGCCTTGGCCATCGCAAGGCCTTGATCGACGGCCTTCTCGGCAAGCTCGCTGCCGTCGGTCGCAATGAGAATGCGGTCGTACATCGCTGCATCTCCTCGTTCGATAGGGAAGTCCCGGCCGGCGACCTTCAGTGCGACATCAGCGTCGGCACGGTCATGTGCTTCAGTATATGGCGCGTGACGCCACCGAATACCATCTCGCGCAGCCGCGAATAGCCGTAGGCGCCCATGACCAGGAGATCCGAGCCGTTGTCGGCAAGACGCGACAGGATATCGTCGGCGACGCCGATGTCCTCGGCAACCGACTTCTGCACCGTAACCTTGACGCCATGGCGCGCCAGCGCCGCCGCGATGGCGGTGCCGGGCAACTCGCCAGGCTCGGCTTCGGCCGCGCCACCGACGACGCAGAGCAGCGTGACGGCCTCCGCACTCTTCAACAGCGGCAGGGCGTCGAACACGGCGCGGGCACCCTCCCGCTTGCCGGACCACGCGACGGTAATGCGCTTGCCGATCTCGCCGTAGCTCCCCGCATAGGGCACCACCAGAACCGGCCGCCCGCCTTCCATGACGAGGCGCTCGGGAAAATCGAAGAGGCCGGAAAGGTCCCACTCGGGATCGGCCTGGCTTGCAACGATCAGGTCCGATGCGCGGGCGTGCTCGAGAACGGCGGACGGCAGATCGGCATTCTCGACCCTGATCTCGCGCCATTCACCGACAAAGGCCCGGTTGGCCACCGTGGTCTCGAACAGCGCCTTGAGGTCCCTGATACGCTGCCCTTCGGCGGCGATGATGGCCTCGACGTCGGCGGGGGACACAATCGGTGCCGCAAAAGTAAACGTGGGCGTCGCATCGAGACCGATGAGGTGACCCTCGAAGCGCTCGGCAAGCCGGCCGGCGACGCTCAGCAGAACCTTGGCGCGGCGCGGATTGGAAATTTGCGTCGTGATCGTCTTCCAGGTCATGGGCGGACCTTTCTGCCTCTAACGGGGCCACCTTGTGCATGTCGCACGTGAACATCGAACGGGCGAGATCCGCCCGCCTTGATACGTATCAAGGCAAGTGGGCGTCGGCTCGCGTGTATTCAACAATGCAGCGTGTCGGGCAGTTCCAAGCCAGCCTT
>CAUJKI010000175.1 GCA_963205015.1 Pseudomonadota bacterium | reverse complement strand
AACGGGAGACCACCGGCTTCGATGCAGACTTCGCCGGGGATTTTTAGCTCTGCGCCATCGCAACAACACACTCCGCGACCAATCACATCCAACGCGAAACTGCCTCGACGCCCAACCTTGGATTGCGGCCCCCGCGATACGCCCGCAAACGTCACGCAACAGGCCAAGCCTGCCGCGGCAGCCTAGTGTGTCATCCCGAAACAGGGGTCGCTACGTGAGCAACCCCACCCCGTAGTGGAAGAAGAGTTCGCCGTCGTGCCGCCGGGGCGGCGCATTACGCACCGCGCAGGCCGCTGCTCGACCGATGGAGGCGCCACTGATCTGGCGACTGTTCACGCGCTACGCTCCCGCTCAGGCTGAATGCCGGCCACTGATCCGAACTCCCGGAAGATGGAATTTGCCTCCGGAGATCTTGTAACACATTTTTCATGCAAAAAGAAGCGGTCCGGCACAAAGTTCCGGCGCACAGTCTGTCCGAATGCTTAAGCAGAGGGTGCAGCAGTATTCGAAATTCTTACAATCGCGACTTTGCGGACGTCAGGGACTATCGTCTGTTCAGTCGCCTTCTCCAGCCTCGGCACTGAAGTATTTTTCATACTTGTTCTGTTCATCGCGGAAGTTGTCCGCGTCGGCCGGCGAGGGCTTCTTGGCCGTAATGTTCGGCCACTTGTCGGCATACTCGCGGTTCAGCTCGAGCCAGCGCTCTAAACCGGGTTCAGTATCAGGCTTGATCGCCTCGACCGGACACTCCGGCTCGCACACCCCACAGTCGATGCATTCATCGGGGTGAATGACGAGCATGTTCTCGCCCTCGTAGAAACAATCGACGGGGCAGACCTCGACACAGTCAGTGAACTTGCACTTGATGCAGCTCTCGTTGACGACGTACGTCATGACGGTTTCCTGGCGCCCGGCGAGCCCTCGCCGTCGGGCACATAGTTGATCAGGGCGAGGCCCATTGGCCAGCCCCCATCCATCGGTGTCTGGGCGTGTCGGGGCAACGTCCTAGAGCAAGCCGTCAGGCATGACAAGCGTTCACCCGTCGCACCTCGTGCACGCAACGACGGCGTCCGATGACTCGGCGCCGGCCCCGTCGGATTTCGGTGCGGATGGCCCTTCCAGCAATCCTCCGAAAGGGAGAACCAGGCCCTACTCGTGGGCTTTCCCGGAGCAACGTGGACGCGGCTCTGAGGCTGCTCTCGCAACAGACCATCCCGAGCGCGGTCCCAGGGTTTGAGACCGCCGGTCTCGCCGCCAAGCGTCAGGCGCATACCCGCATGGGCGGCGATGCCGGGCTCGGCATATCCAAAGACGCCTGGCAGATGCAGCGCTATTTGACGGCGTCCGCGACGATTTCCTTCAGCAGGGTGCCGATTGCAGCGAGTGCCTGCTGCGACTCGGAGCTGCCACGCTGCGGCGGCTCGCGAAATCCCACGACGATCTCCCCGGGCTTGTCGGCACGCTCGTAGATGAAGATCACGTACGGGCAGAAGCCGATATTGGCGGGATCGGCTTCCATCATCTGCCGCGAAAGCTTGGCCGAGCAGAAGATCATGTACTCCGCATTACGGTAGAGCGGCTTCGTGGAGCCGACATCGGCGCCGGTGCGGTCGAGCATCTGGCCGATGAAGCCCGTGTGGTCGATGACGAGGCCGCGCTCGATGATCGCGTTGGTGAGATCGAACTTCACATCCTCGAAGCTGCCCGCCTTGGCGCGGGTGAAGAGATCGTCCGCCCTGGCGCCGGACGCACCCGCGACGGCAAGGCCGAGCAGGACGACCATCGTGCAGGCCAGCATCCTCAGAATCACAGGCATGAGTCACCTCGCCGACAGGCTCTTCTCGACATCGCGAAAGCCTATACCCGATCGTGTGTCCGGCGCCATGCTCAGCCCAGACGCGCACAATTGTCCGATCCGTGCACCTCGACAAAGGACCCGCCCGCACTGTAGCCATGAGGCCGGCCCGGCTACGGGTCAACCGCCGGGTATCCCAGGAACCTGATGACCGCCCAGACGTCCGAGCGCGCCGTACGCCTGCCCGTCGAGCTGTTCCTGCTCGCGGTTGTCGGTCTCTTCTGGGGCGCCCAGTTCGGCTTCACCAAGATCCAGCTCGAGACACTGCCGCCGGTGACCGGGGTCGCCATCCGCCTTGCCCTTGCTGCGGTCTTCATGTGGGCCATCGTGCTGGCCCAGGGCGCGCGCGTGCCGGGCGGCCTCGGGACATGGCGCGATTTCACCGTCCAGGGCATTCTCACGAGCGCAGGGCCCGGCGTGCTGATCGCCTGGGGCCAGCAGTACGTCGACAGCGCGCTTGCCGCGATCCTGAACTCGACCTCGCCGATCGTAGTGACGGTGATCACGCTCCTCTATACGCGCCAGGAGCGTATCGGGCCGAAGCGCCTTCTCGGCCTCGCGCTCGGGCTCGGCGGCGTCATGACCGTCATCGGGTTCAGTGCACTCGGAGGCTTGGATCGCGGCTTCGCCGGCCAGATCGTGATCATGCTCGCGACGCTCGGCTATGCGAGCGCGACGCTCTTCGGACGCCGCTTCACGACCATCTCGCCCTTCGTCGCCGCGGCTGCGACCATCACCTGCTCGGCCGTGCTCATGACGATCCTCGCCTTCATCGTCGAGCGACCGCTCGCAATCGACCCGTCGGCGCGATCGATGATCGCGACGGCGGCGAGCGGCATTCTCTGCAATGGCCTCGGCGTCACCATCTACTTCCGCCTGATCCGCACGATCGGCTCGCTTGGAACATCGACGGTAAGTTTTCTCAAGGCCGCCTTCGGCGTCGTGATCGGCTGCTTCCTGCTCGGCGAACCCTTCTCGGCCTCGGTCGCGATCGGTCTGATGGCGGTGCTGATCGGTGTCGCGGCGGTCAACGAGCCCGGCGCGGGCAGAGGTCCGGCCGGAGAATGAACACGCCCGAACCTCCGAGCGGAGAGCCGCCGCGGCGGACCATCCTGCTGCTCGCGCTTGCGGCTTTCGCAGGTTCGCTCAACATTCGCATCAGCGATCCGCTCCTGGCGCAGGTCGCCGCCGGTTTCTCGACCACGGTCGGCACCGCCGCGATCATCGTGACCGCCTTCACCGTTGGATATGGACTGTTCCAGTTGGCGTTCGGGCCGGTCGGCGACCGCTTCGGCAAGTATCGCGTCGCGGGCATCCTTTCTCTTGCCGCCGGTCTCGCTACGACTTCCGCGGCCATTGCCACGACGCTTGGCGATCTCACGCTGGCCCGCTTCGCCGCCGGGGCCATGAGCTCCGCCGTCATTCCGCTGGCCTTCGCCTGGATCGGCGATGCCATTCCGTTCGAACGCCGCCAGGCGGTGCTGGCTCGGTTCCTGACCGCCCAGTTCACGGGGATCGTGCTCTCGCAGGCTGCGGGCGGCTACATCGGCGCCGAGTTCGGATGGCGCACCGTCTTCGTCGTCGTCGGCGCGGTACACCTCCTTGCCGGCATCGCCATGCTGGCCGAGCTCAGGCTCAATCCCGGGGCACAGCCGATGGGCGCCCCCGGCGCCAACAGCTTCAGCGCCATGCTCGAAGGCTCGCGGAAAATTCTCGCGCGACCCTTCGTACGCGTGATGCTCGTCGCGGTCTTCCTGGAGGCGTTCGCGATGTACGGCGCTTTCGCCTATGTCGGCGCCGACCTGGTCCACCGGCTCGGCGCGAGCTTTGCGGTCTCCGGGCTCGTGCTTGCGGTCTTCGGCGCCGGCGCGCTCAGCTATTCCTTCAGCGCGCGATGGCTGCTCTCCCGGCTCGGCGAGCGCGGCCTCGTCCTGCTCGGCGGCGCCGTGATCGCCGCCGGCTTCATACTCCTGGCGATCGCCCCGGCAATCGGCTTTGCACTCCCGGCCATGGTGCTTCTCGGTCTCGGCTTCTACATGTTCCACAACACGCTGCAGACAAATGCCACCCAGATGGCACCGGAGGCGCGCGGCCTCGCCGTCTCGGTGTTCGCCTTTTTCCTCTTCATCGGCCAGTCGATCGGCGTCGCCCTCGCCGCCCCCTTCGTCGACCACTTCGGGGCGCCGCCCGTCTACCTCGCCGCCGCCGTCCTGCTGCCGCTGTCGGCGCTCTGGTTCCGACGCCGTCTGGCCATGCGCGAACCGTTCTGAGAACGGATCAATTTACCGGCCAGCTTGCCAAGCCTCGCCTGAGCCCCCATTTTCGTGCTATCAGGCGATTAGCCAAATCAGCCACATGCGCGGGCCTTGAACCCGCACCATGGAGAGCGTTGCATGAGCACTCCCCGCCCACGGCCCAAGGTCCTGACCCTGACGGACGCTGCCGCCCAGCGCGTCAAGGCGATCATGGCCAGCAAGGGTCCCGCCGTCGCCGGCCTCAAGATCGGCGTGAAGAAGGGCGGCTGCGCCGGCATGGAATACACCATGGAGTGGGCCGAGAGCGCCGGTAAGTTCGACGAGATCGTCGAGCAGGACGGCGCCCGCGTGATCATCGATCCGCAGGCCGTGTTGTACCTGCTCGGCACCGAGATGGATTACAAGGTCGACAAGCTTTCGGCCCAGTTCGTCTTCAACAACCCGAACCAATCGAGTGCCTGCGGTTGCGGCGAGAGCGTCAACCTGACGCCTGCTCCCAAAGAGCAGCTCGAAGCGCTGAAAGCCTGATGTCCGCCCTTGCCCTGCCACCACCCGTCGGCGAGCCGACCTGGGTCGCGGACGTCCTCCACTATTGGTTCGGCGAGCTGACGCTCGACCAGTGCTTCGAGAAGAACGAGCAGATCGACGCCACGATCCGCGCGCGTTTTGCTGCCGTGCACGAGCAGCTTGCAGCCAACGATGGCTCGATCCGCACCGAGGCCCCGCGCGAGCTGCTCGCCGAGATCATTGTCTTCGACCAGTTCTCGCGAAACCTCTTCCGCGGCAGCGCCCGCGCCTTCGCGACCGATCCGGTCGCGCGGCGCCTCGCCCGCACGGCCGTTGCCGACGGCCTCGACCAGGCCATGAGCACGCGCGAGCGCATCTTCGTCTACCTGCCCTTCGAGCACAGCGAGAACGCCGCCGACCAGGAACAATCGATCCGGTTGTTCGCGCAGCTCGGCGATGACAACCTCGACAAGTACGCGATGGCACACAAGGTGATCATCGACCGCTTCGGCCGCTTCCCGCATCGGAATATTGCACTCGGACGCGAGTCGACCGCGGAAGAGATCGCCTTCCTCAATGAGCCGATGAGCTCATTTTAAGTGCTCATTTCGTGCGCTTCTTCGGCGGCGCAGGCATCTTCGCTGTCGATCCGCGGAGCGCATCGAGCACCGCAGAAAAATCTGCGGGCAGCGGACTTTCAAAATTCAAGCGCTTGCCTGTCACGGGATGCTCGAAACCGAGGCCCGCAGCGTGCAGCGCCTGACGACCGAGCCTCGCGAGCGCCGCTTGCGCCGTCTCGCCGAGGCGCCGGGCACTCGACTTGAAGCTGCTGCCATAGACGGGATCGCCCATGACCGGATGGTCGCTGTGAGCAAGATGCACGCGAATCTGGTGCGTCCGGCCCGTTTCCAGTTCCAGCTCGACGAGGCTCGCGACCGGCACGCCCTTTTCATCGCGAAAAGTTTCAAGCACCGCATAGTGGGTTACGGCATGACGTGCATCCGATGCACGTGACACCGCCATGCGTGTGCGGTTGTGACGGCTCCGCGCAATCGGCGCGTCGATCGCGCCCCGCGGACGGTCGAGCGCCCCCCAGACGAGAGCCACGTAGCGGCGCGAGAGACGGCCGTCACTGCCGTGCGCGGCGAACTGCTCGGAGAGCCCACGGTGCGCCACATCCGACTTCGCGACGACCAGCAACCCGCTCGTGTCCTTGTCGAGACGGTGCACGATCCCGGGCCGCCGCACGCCGCCAATGCCGGAAAGGCTTTCCCCGCAGTGAGCAATGAGCGCGTTGACCAGTGTCCCGCCCGCGTGACCCGGCGCCGGGTGCACGACCATGCCGGCGGGCTTGTCGACAACGATGAGGTCGCCATCCTCATGGGCGATGGCGAGGCTCGTATATTCCGCCTGCGGCGTCGCCGGCTCGGGCGGTGGCACGGCAACGACATAGCGCTCGCCCGGTTTGACCCTCAGGCCGGGCTCTTCTATCGTCCCGCGCGCGCCCCTCACGCGGCCTTGCTTGATGAGAGCCTGCAGGCGCGCGCGTGAGAGCTCAGCAATATGGCTGCCGAGCGCGCGATCGAGCCTCTGGCCGGCCTCGGCTTCGGTGATCTCGATCGTGCGGATGTCCTCAGGGGCAGTCATTATCGGCCTGGAGAACCTGAATGCGCGACGACAGTGCCGGACCCGAGCAGGCGAACGGCAGGATGACGGGCATCGTGCTCGGCGAGCGCCAGGTCCGCATGCTCAGGATCGCCGTCATCGCCATGGGCGTCATACTCGTGCTCGGGTTCATCACGGTCATCGCGCGCATTGTCTATCTCGTCAATCGCGGCAGTGAAACAACGACTGCGGTCTCGCAGCCCGTTCGCGATGCCGCGCGCCTCGCCTTGCCGGCCGGCGCGAGCGTGCGCCACATCTCGCTCGCCGGCCAGCGGCTTGCCGTGCATTACGACGGTCCGAGCGGTAGCGGCATCGTGATCCTCGACCTGCAGACGGGCAATCCCGTCTCCCGCGTCGAGATCGTGCCGGAGACACCACGATAACATGCGCCTTCAGGGAGGAACGACATGAAAGCCTGGCAGATCGTCTCGGATGGCGGCATCGACGCCCTGAAGCTCGCCGACGTCGCGCCAAACGCGCCGGGCGCGGGCGAGGTGCGCGTGCGCCTCAAGGCCAACGCAATCAACTTCCGCGACCTCGGCACCATTCGCGATCCGGTTGCGCGCAAACTCCCTTATCCGCGCATCCCGAACTCGGATGGCGCTGGCGAGGTTGTCGCCGTCGGTCCTGGCGTCTCAACCTTCAAGCCAGGCGATCGCGTGGCCTCCTGCTTCTTCCAGCACTGGCTCGACGGCCCCTGCTCCATCGAGGCCATGAACAGCGCACTCGGCGGCGCGGTGGACGGCGTGCTGGCGGAGGAAGTAAACCTCACTGCCGATGGTGTCGTGCCGGTCCCGACACATCTTTCCTTTGCCGAAGGTGCGACGCTTCCCTGTGCCGCACTCACCGCGTGGAACGCCATTGTCGAAGTCGGGCGTGTCAAAGCGGGTGATACCGTGCTGCTGCTCGGCACGGGCGGCGTCTCGATCTTCGCGCTGCAGTTCGCGCGCATGATGGGGGCCCGCGCAGTCATCACATCATCGAGCGAGGAGAAGCTCGCACGTGCCCGTGCGCTCGGCGCATCACTCACGATCAACTACCGCCAGACGCCAGACTGGGAGAACGCGGTTCTCAAAGCCACCGACGGCAAGGGCGTCGATCTCACGGTCGAGGTCGGTGGTGCGGGCACGCTGCCGCGCACGATCGCCGCAACGCGCGTCGCTGGCACGATCGCACTCATCGGCGTGCTCACGGGCGGCCAGATCGATCCCGCAACGGTCATGCGCAAGTCCATCCGCCTGCAGGGCATCTACGTCGGCTCGCGGCGCATGTTCCTCGATATGAACCGCGCAATCGCGCTTCACGGATTGAAGCCGGTCATCGATAAGACGTTCAACTTCGCGGACGCGCGCGCGGCCTACCACGCGATGGCCGCCGCCGGCCACTTCGGCAAGCTCGTGATTGAAATGTGAGAGTAAGCCTCAGGCCGAACCGAAGCGACGGCCCACCATGCGACCGGTCATCGTCGCGAGAAAGAGGATGATGTACATCGGGATCCCGATCAAGACGACGGCAAATGGCAGCAGGCCGAGACCCATACCCGTCGGGTGAATGAGCATCATCCCAGCGATGTGGCCGCCGATGGTCCAGAACGGCAGGCGCCAGAAGCCCTCCGTCATGAGCGCGCCGGCAACCCCGTGCAGCAGAAGAAGCAGCGGCACGCCGACGATCCAATAGGGTGCGATGTCCCAGCCCTCCCGGATGCCATAGCCGGCCAACAGCGGCATAAGAGAAAACAGCGCCCAGACGCCGAAGCCAGCGCTCGCCAGAATGGTGCCGTAGA
>CAUJKI010000174.1 GCA_963205015.1 Pseudomonadota bacterium | reverse complement strand
GCGAGCGGCGAGCAGGAAGCGCGTCTCGGCCGCGAGGAGTTCGGCAAGGAAGTGCACGTCTATGCGCCGGCCTATGGCCCGGGCGAAGTCGAGCGCCTGGTTGCGATCGCCGACCACGTCTATTTCAACTCGCCGGGGCAGATCGCGCGCCACCTCGGGACCGTTCAGGCTGCAGGGCGCAAGGTCGGCGTCCGCATCAATCCGGGATATTCGAATGCGACACTCGGCGGCGCGCTGTATGACCCGTGCGCGCCGGGCTCGCGCTTCGGCACGACCGTGGCCGAGATCGACAAACTCCCGTGGGAGCATATCGACATCCTGCACACGCACGCGCTTTGCGAATCGCTCGACGACGGCTCCGTCGGGCTCATCGAGCACATCGGGCGCACGCTCGCCCCCTATGTGCGCAAGGTGAAGGCCGTGAACTTCGGCGGCGGGCACTTCATCAACAAGCCAGGCTACAATGTCGACCGCCTGATCGCGGCGCTGAAGGCGTTTCGGGCCGAGTTCGGTGTCGAGGTGATCCTTGAGCCGGGCGCGGGTCTCGTCGTCGACACCGGCTGGCTTGTCGCGACCGTGCTCGACATCCACCACAACGAGAAGGATATCGCGATCCTCGACACCTCGGCATCGACGCACATGCCGGACGTGCTGGAAGTCCCCTACCGGCCCGTCATCGTCGGCGCGGGCGATCCGGGCGCGAAGGCGCACGACTACATTCTTGGCGGCAAGACCTGCATGACCGGCGACGTTATCGGCGACTATTCCTTCGACAAGCGGCTGCAACCCGGCGACCGGCTGATCTTCACGGATATGATGCAGTACTCGTTCGTGAAGAACACGACTTTCAACGGCACGCCGCTCCCGGACCTTGCCATGCTGGAGGAAGATGGCACCTACCGCGTGATCAAATCTTTTGGCTACGAGGAATTCCGGCGTAGGCTGGGCTGATCGTCGTCGAAACTCTCAAAAATGCGCGGAGGAAGCCATGGCAGGACTGCTCGAAGGGAAGGCGGCATTGATCACCGGCGGCGCGCGCGGCATCGGCCGGGCAGCAGCCCTCGCGTTCGCGCGCGAGGGTGCGCGGCTCGTCGTGTCGGATCTGCTGGCCGAGGGTGCTCAGGAGACCGTAGCGATGATCAATGCCGGTGGCGGCCAAGCCGTCTCGGTCAGCGGAGATGTGACGAAGCCGGAGCTGGTCAAGGCCTGGGTCGATACGGTCGTGAAGGCGTACGGCCGGATCGACTGCGCGTTCAACAATGCGGGTATCGCCGGCAACGCGGTCGGCGCCCAAGGCAAGCTGACCTCGGACTGGTCCGAGCAAGCTTTCGATCGCATGATCGAAATCAACCTCAAGAGCGTGTGGCTCTGCATGCGCGATGAGATCAATGCCATGCTTGCAGACGGCAAGGGTGGCGCGATCGTCAACACGGCCTCGATTGCCGGCCTCGTCGGGCTCGAGACGTCTTCGGCCTACGTTGCGGCGAAGCACGGTGTCGTTGGTTTGACCAAGACCGCGGCGCTCGAGTATGCGCGCAAGGGCATCCGCGTGAATGCGGTTTGCCCCGGCTACATCGTCACCGAGATGACGCGCGAGCCCATGGAGCGCAAGGGCGAGCAGATCATGGCGCGCATCCCGTTCGGCCGCCTCGGCACGCCGGAGGACATCGCGGAGATGGTTGTGTGGCTCTGCTCGGACCGAGCAAACTACGTGAGCGGCGCCGCCTTCAACGTCGATGGCTGCTACGCGGCGGCATGAGCGCACGCGATCGTTGGCGGCTCGAACCTGGACTCGGATAAGAGCCGCTGATGGTCGACCGCCCAGCTTCCGAACCCGTTCCGACGGCCTTTCCGCTCTGGCCGCTCGTCGCCACCACGACGATGCAGGCGGTTGCCACCATGGCCGCCTACTCGGTGCCGGCTCTCGCGCCGATGGTCGCGCGCGACATCGGAGTCGATGGTGCGCTGATCGGCATGTTCGTGTCGGTCGTCTACGGTGTCGGTATCGCCTCGTCGCTGCTCGCTGCGGGCATCATCGCGCGCTATGGCGCCGTCAGGGCCGCGCAGTTCGTGCTCGTGTGCGCACTCGGCCTTGTCGTCGTCTGCGCCCAGGGCACGGCGGCGGCCGTGGCGCTCGGCGCCTGCGTGCTCGGCATTGCCTATGGCTTGACGGCGCCTGTCAGCACACACCTCCTCGTCCCGCGCACGCCGCCCGCGATCCTCAACATGGTGCTCTCGACGCGCCAGATCGGAGTCCCGCTCGGTGGCGTCCTCGCTGCGACGCTGATGCCGCCGCTCGCGCTCGCCATTGGCTGGAAAGCCGGCCTTCTGCTGCAGGCCATCCCGATCATCGCGCTCATCCTGCTGCTGGAGATCCCGCGCCGGGACTGGGACGGCGCCCGTGCGACGGCCGTGGTCACGGGGAAGGGAGTGCTCGCGCGCTCGCTGGAGCTCTTGCGCGGCGACAGCGCCATGCAGCGCCTGACATTCATGAGCTTCATTTATTCCGGCGCGCAGCTTTGCTTCGTCGCCTTCATGACGGTGCATGTGACGAGCCGCACTGGGCTTGGTCTCGTAACAGCCGGCTGGGCGCTTGCCGCCTATCAGCTCACCGGAGTCGTCACGCGGCCGATTTTCGGATGGATTGCAGACCGCTTCGTCCAGGCGCGCATCGTGCTTGCCATCCAGGGCTTCGTCATGGCCGCTGCGGCGCTGCTCGCCGGGAACTTCGCGCCTGGCTGGCCTGTGTGGGCGATCATGGCTGTTGCCTCCATTGCCGGCGCCACGGCCAGTGGTTTTACCGGTCTCGCCTATGCCGAGTACGCGCGCCTTGGCGGTGCCCGCCGGACCGAAGCAACGGGGCTCGGCTCGGCAGCCATGTTCTTCGGCGTGCTTGTCATGCCTTCGCTCGGCAGCGTCGCGATCACGGCGACGGGCAGCTATCTCGCCGCCTACGGCGCCATTGCCGTGCTCGCGATCCTCGCGGGGATGGTGTTGCTGTTGCCGCAGCGGGGTGCGCTGGCGCGTTGAGTGATCGAGCCTTTTTCCCTTCTTCCCGTAAGAACTGGGAGAAGGGGCAGGTGGCGCTCGCGGCGTTTACTCCGCCAGCTCCTTGATGCCGCGATAGAGGTCGAGCGCCTCGGGATTGGCGAGCGCTTCCTTGTTCTTCACCTCGCGGCCATGCACGATCTCGCGCACGGCAAGCTCCGTGATCTTCCCCGACTTCGTGCGCGGGATGTCGGCGACCTGAACGATGCGTGCGGGCACATGCCGCGGCGAGGCGCCGACGCGGATCTGCCGCTTGATCCTGTCCTGCAGATCCTTGTCGAGCGTCACACCGTCCTGCGTGATCACAAACAGGATGACGCGGACGTCGTTGTCCCAGTCCTGACCGATGACGATCGCCTCCTTGATCTCGGGAAGCTGCTCGACCTGCCGGTAGATCTCCGCCGTGCCGATGCGCACCCCACCGGGGTTGAGCGTCGCATCCGAGCGGCCGTGAATGATCATGCCGCCATGGGGGGTCCATTCGGCGAAATCGCCATGGTGCCAGAGTCCCGGAAAGCGCTCGAAGTACGCCGCGCGGTACTTCCTGCCGTCCGGATCATTCCAGAAGCCGACGGGCATCGAGGGGAAGGGGACGGTGCAAACGAGCTCGCCCTTGCCCTTCTCGAGCACGTTACCCAGCTCGTCGACCACGGCCACGCCCATGCCGATCTGCGGGCCCTGGATCTCGCCGCGCCATACCGGCTCGCCGGGGATGCCGCCGACAAAGCAGCCGACGATGTCCGTGCCGCCCGACATGGACGCGAGATGCACGTCCTTCTTGATCGCGTCGTAAACGTAGTCGAAGCTCTCCGGCACCAGCACCGAGCCCGTCGAGAGGATGACGCGCAGCGTCGAGAGATCGTGCGCATCCATCGGGCGTGCTTCGGCTTTCTTCAGCGCGTCGATGTACTTTGCCGAGGTGCCGAAATGCGTGCAGCGTTCGTCGCGGGCATAGTCCCACAGTACCGACCAGGAGGGATGAAAAGGCGAGCCGTCGTAGAGCAGCAGCGTGACACTGCTCGCAAGGCCCGTGACGAGCCAGTTCCACATCATCCAGCCGAGGGTCGTGAAGTACATCACACGGTCGCCGGGGCGGAAGTCGCAGTTGAGCTGCTGCTCGCTCAGGTGCTTGATCAGCGTGCCGCCCGCCGAGTGCACGATACACTTCGGCACGCCGGTCGTGCCCGAGGAGAAGAGAATGTAGAGTGGCTGGTCGAACGGGAAGGGCTCGAAGGTCATGGCCTCGACGGGGGCGCCGAGCACGGCCGCATCCCACGTTTCTGCCCGCCGGCCGTCCGAGGCCAGCCTCTGCACGAGAGCGTCGGCCGCGCCGAGATAGGACGTCACGACGATGCGCTCGACGCTCGGCAGCTTTCCAGCGATCTCGGTGATCTTGTCCGAGATGTCGATCTGCTTGCCGGCATACCAGTAGCCGTCGCACGTGATCAGCACCCTCGGCTCGATCTGCCCGAAGCGGTCGAGCACGCCCTGCACGCCGAAGTCCGGCGAGCATGACGACCACACGGCACCGAGCGAGCTTGTCGCGAGCATCCCGATGATGGCCTCGGGGACATTCGGCAGCATGGCCGCGACCCGGTCGCCGGCTTTGATGCCGGTGCGGCGCAGGAAGCCCTGGAGCTGCGCCACCTGCCGGCGGAGCTCCTCGGGGCTCATGCGGCGGCTTACCTTGTCCTCGCCGCGGAAGACGAGGGCATCGCCCGAGGCACGAGCGGTGCCGGCGAGCAGGTTTTCGGCGAAGTTGAGCCTGGCCTTGGGGAAGAATCGAGCCCCCGGCATTTTATCCCCATCTACGAGATAGGGGGGTGCGCCGGGGTCGCCCTTGATGCCGCAGCGATCCCAGACGAGCCGCCAGAAGGCGCCCGGATCCTCGATCGAGAATGCGTGGAGGTCCTCGTAGCTCGTGAGCTTGTGGCCGCAAGACCGTTCGGCATCGACCATAAAGCGCGCGAGGTTCGTGCTCCGGGCGGCGGTCTCGCTCGGCTGCCATAGCGGATGCGACATGGTTGGGCTCCTTCGCCTCAGTCTAATTGACGCCTAGCCTGAAGGTCGTTGTTCGACAAGTGTTTGACTGACGCTCCCCCGCCACAATCATGTCCCAACTTGCCGCAATCCCGGAGCGCCGCTAATACGGTTCGACTGACACGCGCCGGACTGCCCTCGCGATCGCGGGGACGAGAGCGAGCGGGTGCAAAGCTGGGCGCCGGGCCTGGTGAGCATCCGTGTCGCGACGAGGTGTGCGGGCGATGGGATGCTTTCCACGGACATGAATCCGCGTGGTCGAGTGAGGGGGATGGGCAGGCTGGCCATCGTGGTGGGCGGCATCGCGCTCGTCGCGTCGCTCGGCTATGGCAGCATGACGTGGGTTCACACGACGAGCGACATGCTCGCCCAGTTCCGCCTGCAGGCTGCACCGCGCGTCGGCTATGTCCTCGCCGAGCCCGTCCAGCTCCTGGCAAGGCCGCGTCTCGTACTCGAAAGTGCGGCCATCCTGTCCGCCGATGCCGGAGCCGATGACGATGGACCGGAGGTTGTCGGACGCGCCCGTCGGCTGCTCCTCGATCGGCCCGTCATCAGCATCGAGGTCGCTTCGAGTGGTCCGGTCGGGGCAGCGTCGGTCAAAGCGGCGCTCGAGCCTGTCATCGCCCGGATCGCATCACTCGACGTCCAGAGCCTGGTTATCCGCGGTGGCATAGTGAAGATGTTCTCTGGCAGCGAAGAGCCAGAGACGTTGACGGACGTCGACATCCAGATCACGCCGCAGCGGCGGACATCCGCGAGCGTTTCCGGCCAGCTCACCTACCTCGGCCAGCGCCTCAGCCTGTCGGCGACGCTGGCGCGGCCCGCGGCCAGTGGCACCGAGTATCGCTGGCCGATACAGGCGATAGTCTCCGGCAGCCTGTTCGAGACGCGCTTCGATGGGGTTCTCGGAGAAGAGAAGGGGCTGCGCCTCAACGGCGCGGTCGACATCAGCATTCCGCGCTTGCGGGAGATTGCGCTCTGGATCGGGCTCGGGGCCCCGCGTGCGGGCAATCTGGAGGCCATGCGTCTGCGCGGTGCTCTGGATTGGACCGGTGGCGCGATGGCCTTTTCCAAGGCCACCCTGACGCTCGACGGGAACGAAGGTCTCGGTGCCATCAGCGTCACACGCTCGGGCGACCGCACGGCCGTCGAGGGAACGCTTGCCTTCAAGCAGTTGAACCTCAAACCCTACATCGTCTCGACCATGGTCGAGCGTACGCTGCTCGCGCCGATCTTCGCGGCAACGCGGCCGCCGGCCATCGCCTCGCTGCTCGACAATGTCGATGCCGACCTGCGCATCTCCTCCGAGGCCCTTGTCGTGCCCGGCGTGGAGACCGGGCAGGCCGCTGTCGCGATCACCCTGAAGAACGGCAAACTGCTTGCCGATGTGGCGGAGGTCGCTATTGGGGAGGGGGTTTTCAAGGGCCAGTTTGCCGTCGAGCGGGCGGGGCAAGACCCGCGCTACGCGCTGAGCGGCAAGCTCGAAGGTGTCGAGGCCGGCCGCCTGCTGCAGCGGGCACTCGGCCGTAATCCGCTCCAGGGTCGGGCGGACATAACCATGAGTCTCACGACCGTCGGCGATACGGCCGAGGAACTGCTGGCGAGTCTCGGCGGCAAGGCGCAGGTCGAAATGCGCGGCGGCAGCCGGCTCGGTCTCGACCTGCGCGGCCTTGCGCAGGCGGCGCGGCGCGGCGAACTGAAGGGCTGGCAGACTGTCGGCATATCCACGACCGGGTTCGATGAGCTCGCGCTGCGGCTCGACGCACATCAGGGTGTGCTGCGCACCACCATCCTGCAGGCTAAGTCGGGGACGGGTACGATTGCAGGAAATGGCACCATCGATCTCCCCAGGCAGGCGCTGGACTTCGCGCTCATGTTAGGGACGCCCGATCCGTCGATGCGCGCAGCAAGCGGCGACCTTCTCGTGCTGAGCGGACCGTGGAGCGCACCGAGCATCAGGCTCGGACAGCGGGGCGAGGCATTGCAGCGGCTGACGCCTGTCACCGCGCCGGTATTGCCCGCGGGCCGCCCGTGAGCAGGCGGACCACGGGATCCTTCACGCCATCCCGTGCGCAGGAAACCAGAAGCTAGAACACAAATCCGGCCGTCGGCTCGAAGCCCGGCAGGTACGGCGCATTGGTATCGAACGCGGGGCGCCGGTCGTACGTCATGCCGTGGCGGCGCCATACGATCGCGCGGCCGACACCGTTCTCGATGCTGACCGCCACGCAGCGGCCGCCATCCTTGAGCTGATCGAGCAGTGCCGGGGGCGCCTCGGCAATCGCACCATTGAGCAGGATTGCGTCGTAAGGACCTTCGTCCGCCGCGCCGCTCCGCAAGTCGCCTGCGATGATGACGGCGTTGTCCACGCCGAGTGCCGAGAGCGCCTCTTGCGCGCGCTCGGCGAGGGCGGTGTCGTCCTCGAGCGCGACCACGGTCTGGCAGAGGCGCGCGAGCAGCGCGGTCGAGTATCCGCTCGCCGGCCCGACATCGAGGACCAGGCCGTCCGGCTCGATGTCCAGAAGCTGGACCAGCTTCGCGAGGAGGCGGGGGGCGAGGATATAGCGTTGCGTCTTCCCGTTGTCGGCGACCTTCAGATGCTCATCGGCATAGGCGATCGACTTCAGTGGCCCTGGCACGAAGGCTTCTCGCGGAATCTCGCGCATGGCGCGGGTGATCCGCCGGTCGGTGACGTCGCTCGGGCGGACCTGGGATTCGACCATATTGAGGCGCTGCGTCGCGTGATCGATCATCGTCAGGTCCCAGGTTATTGCGTCGGGGGGCGGGGAATGGCCCACCAAGTGCCAGGAATTGCTCTAGCGTGCCGCGGCCGCGGACGCAACGGGCTCACCGTCCATCGAGCGCGTTGACAGGAATTGACAGCTCCCGCAATGATCGGTGCGCTGACATCCGACGGAGGAAGGTGGCCGCGCTAGAGCCGCCAGCGCCGGATGTGAGGGAGGAAGCGCTGGCATGCTGGATTTTCTTCAGCAGCTCGTGAGCGGTCTTGCATTGGGCTGTATCTACGGGCTGATCGCGCTCGGATTCGTCCTTATCTACAAGGCGACCGAGGTCATCAATTTCGCCCAGGGCGATTTGATGATGCTCGGCGGCTTCGTCGCCTACACCTACATCACCATCATCGGACTCAACTACTGGCTCGGCTTTCTCCTGGCAGTGCTGACGATGGGGATCGTCGGCATGACCGTCGAGCGGTTCGTCGTCCGCCCGATCCTCGGCTACCCGCTTTTCTCGATCATCATGGTAACGATTGGCCTCGGCTTCCTGCTGCGCTCGCTCGCCGGCATGATCTGGGGCACCGACGACCTCAAGATCGAGGCGCCCTTCTCGCAAGGCGTTCTCAGGATCGGCGATCTCGTGCTCGCCTATGACAAGCTCTCCGTGATCGTGGCCACGGTCATTCTGATCGCGGTTCTGTACCTGTTCTTCAACCGCACGCGGCTCGGGACGGCCATGCGTGCGACATCCGAGAACATGCTCGCCGCCTACTACATGGGCATTCCGGTCAAGCGCGTTGTATCGCTCGTCTGGGCGATCAGCGCCATGGTGGCGGGCGTCGCCGGCGTGCTTCTGGCCCCGATCACGTTCGTCCACTCGAACGTTGGCCTCGTGCTCGGCCTCAAGGCATTCCCGGCGGCGGTGCTCGGCGGCTTCGGCTCCATTCCGGGTGCGCTCGTCGGCGGGCTCATCATCGGCGTCGTCGAGACCTTGGCGGGCTTCTATCTCCCGCAGGGATGGAAGGACGTGGCGCCCTATCTCATCCTGCTGCTGGTGCTGCTGCTGAGGCCCGAAGGTCTCTTCGGCGCGCTCGGGCGCAAGAAGGTTTGAGGAAGCGCGCACCATGCGGTTCATCTTCAAGACCGACTACGAGCAGGACATCAAGCTGCTGCAGCACGGCGGACATTGGTGGTCCTACGGGCTGCTGTTCGCGGTGCTGGCGGCGGCGCCCTATCTCGTCGGCAGCTACCTGCAGAGCCAGCTCGTCTTCGTCTTCATCTACGCCATCGTCGGCGTCGCGCTGATGATCCTCGTCGGTTTCACGGGCCAGGGATCGATCGGACACGCGGCCTTCCTCGCCATCGGCGCCTATACGGCTGCATATCTCCAGGCGCGCGGCTATCCGTTCGAAGTCTACTTTCCGGCGGCCGGTATCCTGACCGGCATCGTGGGCGCCATCGTCGGCATCCCGGCGCTGAGGCTGCACGGCATCTACCTGCTGATCGCGACCATCTCGTTTGCCTTCATCGTCGAGGAGGTGCTTGCGCGCTGGGAGAGCGTCACCCACGGCAATGAAGGGATGCGCGTGCGCGCCATCGAGTTCTTCGGCCAGACGGTCTCGCGCGACAGCAATTCCTTCTATTTCCTCTGCCTCGGCATTCTGGTGCTGGTCATCATCGGGACGCTGAATCTCATGCGTTCGCCGACGGGCCGCGCCTTCATCGCCATCCGCGACAGCGAGACGGCGGCGAAGAGCATGGGGGTCGACATTGGCCGCTACAAGGTGCGGTCGTTCGCTATCAGCGCCGCCATCACCGGCCTCGCCGGCACGCTCTATGCGCACAAGATGTCGTTCATCAGCCCGGAGATGTTCACGCTCCTGCTGTCGATCGAATTCATCATGGTGATCATCATCGGCGGCGCCTTCGGGCTGCACGGGGCAATCCTCGGCGCGATCTTCATCGTCATGGTCGATCCGCTCATCACCATGCTCAAGGATGACGTTCCGGGCATGATCGCGGCCTTCTCGCGCGGCTTTGGCGTCGGCGAGGACGCGGCGCGCGCGATTCAGGACCGGCTCTATGCGATCTTCTCGGCGCCGGGCCTCAAGGGCGCGATCTACGGCCTGATCATCATCCTGTTCGTGCTGTTCGAGCCGCTCGGTCTTTACGGGCGTTGGCTCAAGATCAAGCTCTATTTCCAGCTCTTTCCGCTCTACAAGCGGGCGACCTTCAGGCGGCAGAAGACCTACGTGAAGTCGGAGCGCAACCGGTGAGCTACTTCAGGGTCGACAACCTCTCGCTCCACTTCGGCGGCCTCAAGGCGGTCGATGCCGTCAGCTTCGAGATCCGGCAGGGCGAGATCTTCACGATCATCGGCCCCAACGGCGCCGGCAAAACCTCGATCTTCAATATGATCTCGCGTCTCTACGAGCCGACTACGGGACACCTGTTCTTCGAGGACCGGGACATCACCGAGGTGCCTCCGCACCAGATTGCCAGCATGGGCATCGCGCGCACCTTCCAGAACATCGAGCTCTTCGACAACGCGAGCGTCCTCAGCAACCTGCTGGTCGGCCGCCACTGCCATTCGCGCACGCAGCTCTGGCAGGAAATCATGTTCATGCCGAACGTGCGGCGTGCGGAGAAGGCGCACCGTTCGAAGGTCGAGGAGGTCATCGAATTTCTCGACCTGCAGGCCTATCGGGAGAAGATCATCGCCGGCCTGCCATACGGCGTGCGCAAGGTTGTGGAGCTTGCCCGTGCGCTCTGCTCGGAGCCGAAGCTCATCCTGCTCGACGAGCCCTCGTCGGGCCTCAATGTCGAGGAGACCGACGACATGTCGTTCTGGATCCGCGACATCAAGAACGAGCTCGGCATCACCGTGCTGATGGTCGAGCACGACATGAGCCTCGTCAATCGCGTGTCGGACCGCGTCCTTGCGCTCAACTACGGCCGGGTGATCGCGGAAGGCACGCCGGCCGACGTGCAACGCCATCCGGACGTCGTTGCGGCCTATCTCGGAGCCTGAGTAGATGGTGATGAGCGCAGAGAGAGAAACGGCTATCGGCGCGTCGGTCGCTCCGGCAGTCACGACCGAGCCGATCCTGAAGGTCTCGAACATCGAGAGCTACTACGGGCCGATCATGGCGATCCGTGGTGTGAGCCTCGAGGTGCCGCGCGGGTCGATCGTCACCGTGCTCGGCGCCAACGGTGCGGGCAAGACGACCATCCTCAAGACCATCTCCGGCGTGCTCGATCCGCTCAAGGGCACGGTCGAGTTCGAAGGCAAGCAGATCCAGCGCCTCGATCCGGACCGGATCGTTCGACTGGGGCTCGGCCATGTGCCGGAAGGGCGCGAGGTGTTTCCGTTCCTGACGGTGCGCGAGAACCTGATGATGGGCGCCTACATCCGCAGCGATCGGGCCGGGATCGCGGAGGATCTGGAGCGCATCTACGGCTATTTCCCGCGCCTGAAGGAACGCCTCGACCAGCCGGCAGGGCATCTCTCGGGCGGGGAGCAGCAGATGCTCGCCATCTCGCGGGCACTGATGAACCGGCCACGGCTGCTGCTGCTCGACGAACCTTCGCTCGGCCTGTCGCCGATCCTCGTCAAGGAAATCTTCGCCATTATCCGCCGCGTGAACGTCGAGGAAGGCGTCGCGATGCTTCTCGTCGAGCAGAATGCCAGAATGGCGCTGGAGACGGCGCATCATGGCTATGTCCTGGAGGTCGGACGCATCGTCATGGCCGATACCTGCGAGCGCCTGCGCGAGAGCAAGGACATTCAGGAATTTTATCTCGGCGCCCGCGACGATGGCGCGCGGGGCGAGCGCCGCTGGAAGCGCAAGAAGACGTGGCGGTGATTGGGCGGTGATGGAGCGGGCGGCAGTTTGAGGAGACGCGGCGCATGACACGCGACATCGATGCGATCATTTCCGACACGATCCCCAAAAGCTTCATGCGCGCGGTCGAGAAGTGGCACAACGAGCCCGCGATCCGCGAGAAGGACATGGGCGTGTGGAAGACCGTGACCTGGGCCGAGTGGCTCGAGCGCTCGAAGGCCGTTGCCTACGCGCTCGCCGCGATGGACTTCAGGCCCGGCGAAGTCGCTTCCATCCTCTGCAACACCAAGCCCGAGTGGGTCTATGCCGATATGGGCGTACTGCTCGCGGGTGGCGTCTCCTCGGGCATCTATCCGACGGATTCCCCGCGCCAGGTCGAGTATCTGCTCAACGACAGCAAGACGCGGGTGCTGTTCGTCGAGGACGACGAGCAGCTCGACAAGGCGCTCGAGGTACGTGGGCGCTGTCCGACGCTCGAGAAGATCGTCGTCTTCGACATGGAGGGCCTGACGCGCTTCACAGATCCCATGGTGATCTCGTTCGACGACTTCATCGAGGAAGGACGCGCACATATGGTCGGTCGCCCAGGGCTGCTCGATGAGCGTCTCGCCTCGCGCGGACCTGAGGATCTCGCCATTCTCGTCTACACGTCGGGAACGACCGGCCCGCCCAAGGGCGCCATGCATCCGCACCGCTCGGTGCTTGCGCAGATGCTGCACGCGCCCGACATCTTCGGCTCGGTACCGGGCGAGCCGAAGCTTCTCTTTCTGCCGCTCTGCCATGTCGCCGAGCGCGTCGGCGGCTACTACATGTCGATCGGTATGGGGCCGGTGATGAACTTCGCTGAGAACCCGGAGACGGTACCGGACAACATCCGCGAGGTGCAGCCCGCCACCTTCCTCGCGGTGCCGCGCGTATGGGAGAAGTTCTATTCCGGCACCATGATCGCGCTCAAGGATGCGACGGGACTGGAGAAGTGGGCCTACGAGAAAGCGATCGGGATCGGTTACCGGATCGCCGACGATCGCCTCGCCGGCAGGAAGTCCTCGGCCCTGCTCAAGATGCTCAACGCCGTCGGCTACCGGGCCGTACTGCGCAATGTTCGGCGCATGATGGGAGTCGACAACTGCCGCGTGATGTTCACCGGCGCCGCGCCGATCTCGCCCGATCTCATCCGCTGGTATCTGGCGCTTGGCCTCGACATGTACGAGGTCTACGGGCAGACGGAGAACTGCGGTGTCGCGACCGTCATGCCGCCTGATCACATCAAGCTCGGCACCGTCGGCAAGTCCGTGCCGTGGGCCGAGGCCAAGGTCTCGCCCGAGGGTGAAATCCTGCTCCGCGGCGATTTCCTCATGAGCGGCTATCTCAATCACCCCGAGAAGACCGCCGAGGTGATCGATCGCGAGGGCTGGCTGCATACGGGCGATGTCGGTTTCATCGACGAGGATGGGTTCGTCAAGATCACGGACCGCATGAAGGACATCATCATCACGGCGGGCGGCAAGAACATCACCCCATCGGAGATCGAGAACCAGCTCAAGTTCTCGCCCTATATCTCCGACGCCGTGGTGATCGGCGACAAGCGCCCCTACCTTACCTGCCTCGTCATGATCGATCAGGAGAACGTCGAGAAGTTCGCCCAGGACCACAATGTCCCGTTTACGAACTACGCAAGCCTCTGCAGGGCGCGTGAGGTGCGCGACCTGATCGCGGCCGAGATCGAGAAGGTGAATGCGAAGTTTGCACGGGTCGAGACGATCCGCCGCTTTCATCTCATCGAGCAGCAGCTCACGCCCGAGGACGAGGAGCTGACGCCGACCATGAAGCTGAAGCGGGCATTCGTGAACAGGAAGTATGCGCCCGAGATCGAGGCGATGTACAAGGAGAGGGCAGCGGCCTGAGCGCCGCCTCTCCGGCCAATGGCCGCAGGCCCGGATCGCCCGGCCTTCGGACGACAACAACAGGGCGATGCGTGGTGTTCAGAGGAGGAAGCGAATGAGCCTTCACATGCTGAAAACAGGTCTGCTCGGCGCCGCGCTCGCGGTGGCGGCGGGACCGGCGTTGGCGCAGACCAAGGTGACGAACCAGGGAATCAGCGACAAAGAGATCGTCATCGGTACGCATCAGGATCTCTCCGGCCCGATCAAGGCCTGGGGCGTCCCGGTGCTCAACGGCATGAAGCTCGCCGTCGAGGAGATCAATGCGAAGGGCGGTATCCATGGCCGTCTGCTCAAGCTGATCGCCGAGGACAGTGCCTATGAGCCGCGCAAGGCGGTGCTCGCGACGCAGAAGATGGTCGAGCGCGACAAGATCTTCGCGATGATTGGCCCCATGGGCTCGCCGACCGTGATTGCGGCCCAGGACATCCTGTTCGAGGCCGGCATCCTGCAGCTCTTCCCGCTGACGGCGGCCGAATTCACCTACAAGTTCGATCCGGCGAAGCCGCAGGAGCGCCTGAAGTTCAACAATCTGCTGCCCTACGTCGAGAGCACGCGGGCAGCCGTCAAGTTCATGATCGAGCACAAGAAGATCCAGAAGCCGTGCGTCATGTACCAGGACGACGAATACGGCAAGAATGTCTTCGATGGCTTCACGCAGCAGACCCAGGCGATGAACCTGAAGCCGACGTCCGTCACGACCTTCAAGCGTGGCGCTTCGGACTTCTCGGCTCAGGCGGCAAAGATGAAGGCCGACGGCTGCGATCTCGTCGTTCTCGGCGCGGTCATTCGCGAGCCGATTGGTGTGATGGCCGAGGCCAAGAAGATCGGCTTCGAGCCGACTTGGCTCGGCGCCTCGCCCGTGTGCGTGATCGAAATTCCGGCACTCGGCAAGGGCGTCGTCGAAGGGCTCTATTCGGCCTGCGGCTTCGAGATTCCCTATCGCGACACCGCCAAGGGCAAGGTGAAGGAGTGGGCCGAGGCCTACTTCAAGGCTTACAACACCGAGCCGAACTCGCAGGCAGTCATTGGTCACAACACGATCACGACGTTCGCGCACTACGTGGAGAAGGCCGGCAAGGATCTGACGGGTGCGAAGCTGCTCGCCGCGCTCGAGTCGGGTGATGTGTTCCAGGACATCTTCAACTCGCCGCCAACGAAGTTCTCTGCCACGAACCATCTGGCGTCGACGATCACCCAGGTCAGCGTCATCGAGAATGGACGCTGGAAAGAGGTCAAGGCCGGTCTCTCCTTCTGATCGTCCGACGTTCGCAGCCACGACGAGCGCCCGTGCCGAAAGGCGCGGGCGTTCCGCGATGAGGAGACGCCCATGCAGTTCACGCACGAGCACGAGGAGCTGCGGCGCAGCCTGCAGAAGTTCATCGCCGCCGAGATCAACCCGCACGTCGATCAGTGGGAGAAGGATCAGATCTTCCCGGCCCATGCGCTGTTCAAGAAGATGGGCAATCTCGGCTTTCTGGGGCTCAACAAGCCCGTCGCGTTCGGCGGCCAGGGGCTCGACTATTCTTATGCGATCGTGATGGCGGAGGAGCTTGGTGGCATCAACTGCGGCGGCATTCCCATGGCCATCGGCGTGCAGACCGACATGGCGACGCCGGCGCTCGCGCGTTTCGGCGCCGACGAGGTGCGCCAGGAATTCCTCGCGCCGTCCATCTCGGGTGACTACGTGGCCTGTCTCGGCGTCTCGGAGGTGGGGGCCGGCTCGGATGTAGCCTCGATCAAGACGACGGCGCGAAAGGATGGCGACGACTACGTCATCAACGGCGGCAAGATGTGGACGACGAACGGCACCCAGGCCGACTGGATCTGCGTGCTCGCCAATACCTCCGACGGTCCGGTGCACCTCAACAAGACACTCATCTGCGTGCCCATGAAGACGAAGGGTGTGCAGGTGGCGCGCAAGCTCGACAAGATGGGCATGCACGCCTCGGATACGGCGCAGATCTTCTTCGATGACGTGCGCGTACCGCAGCGGAACCGCATCGGTGAGGAGGGCAAGGGCTTCACGTACCAGATGCTGCAGTTCCAGGAGGAGCGCCTATGGGCCGCGGCGCGCGCGCTCAAAGGCAACGAGCGCATCATCAACGCGACGATAGAATACACGCGGGGTCGCATGGCCTTTGGCCGGCCGATCCTCGACAATCAGGTCGTGCACTTTCGGCTTGCCGAACTGCAGACCGAGATCGAGCTGCTCAGAAGCCACGTCTATCGCTGCTGCGAGCTCTATCTCGGCGGCCAGGATGTGACCAAGCTCGCGTCCATGGCGAAGCTGAAGGCGGGACGTCTCAGCCGGGAGGTGAGTGATGCCTGCCTTCAGTACTGGGGTGGGATGGGCTTCATGAACGAGACCGTCGTCAGCCGCGCTTATCGCGACACGCGCCTTTCCTCCATCGGCGGCGGTGCCGACGAGATCATGCTGACGATCCTCGCGAAATACATGGGCACGCTGCCCGGCACGGCGAATGCGCGTGGGAAGGCGGAGTAGCCCAGGGCACTCGCGCGACACTTCCCCGTCTCCCCATTGGCTTCAATGGGGAGAGGGCCGGGGTGAGAGGCGGCGGCAAACGAGAACGTCAGCGATCGTGGCCGCCCCTCATCCCGACCTTCTCCCCGTAAGAACGGGGAGAAGGGAAAGAGTACAGCAGCCCGCTGCATCGAACTCGAAGCTGTCGGTATGGCCGCCGCGGGCATGGCAGCGCGGAGGAATGCGGCAGCACCCCTTTCCAACAGCACGCGGCAAGAAAACTAAGGTGCCAGCGTCTCGCGTGGCATGGGCGGCGCGTCGGGGTCGTGCTCGCGATCGCTCGCGAGCTCCCTAACCTGATCGCGGCCGTAGACGTCGGGACGGAACATGATGCGGCCGTCCTCCTCGACCCACGCCGTGACGTAGACAAAGGCAACCGGCAGCGGCCGCGCCAGGTTGATGTCGACCGGCTGGCCGCCTTGCAGGATGTCCTGCACGCGCTCGCGGCTCATGCCGGCTTCATCGCGTCCGATCCAGGCGGCAAGATCGAACACGTCCTGCACGCGCACGCAACCGGCGCTGAAGGCGCGCGAGCGCTGCTCGAAGAGCGGCTTCATCGGCGTGTCGTGCATGTAGACGCCGTGCTCGTTCGGCATGTCGATGCGCACGAGACCGAGAGCGTTGTGTGGCCCAGGGTCCTGACGGAAGCGGAGATTCTTGGAGTCGACGGTGCGCCAGTCGATGTTCGTGACATCGATCTCCGGCCCGACGAAGCTGCCCGTGAGGACGCGGATGTGCTCCTTCTGGAGATAGTCCGGCTCCTTAACGAGGCGCGGGATCACATCGAGGTTGGCGATGCTCTCGGGCACACGCCAGTACGGGAAGAAATTGAGTGCGCGGATGGATGCAGTGACGACCGGCGTCTGGCGGTCCGGCTTGCCGGCGATGACACGGTGGCGCCGCTCGACCGAATTGCGCGACACGGCCTCGGCCTGGAAGCCTGGCACGTTGACGAGCACGTAGCGGTCGTCGAGCTTGAGCGGGAGCAGATCGCGGATGCGATTCTGGTTCATGCGCAACTGCGCGAGGCGGGCTGCCGGCGGCACGTTCAGGGCCTGCAGTGTCGGGCGGTCGACGCGGCCGCTCACGCGAAGGCCGTGGCGGCTCTGGAAGCGGCGGACCGCGGCCTCGAGCTCCCCATCGAAGGTGAGCGAGCGGAAGCCGTGCTGCGGGCGCATATCGCCCCACAGCACGAGAACGCGCCGGACCATCGGGATGCGCTCGTCCTCGTCCCCCGGACGAATCATGCGGTTGCCCGGGATGATCGGCCAGCCGCCCTCGGCGACGACGCGCTCGACGCGCTCGATGGCATCGCCGATGGCGCCGAGCATCTCCTGCGAGCGGAGCGGCATGGTGCCCTCGCGCAGGTCGTCCAGGATATCGCTCGGGGTCTGCTGGCGCGGACGCCGCTCGCGCGAATTCGGATCCGTGAAGGAGGCGAAGCCGGGGAGCTGCTGCCACCATTCCTGCGCCTGGGCCTGGGCGCTGACGAGGCCGGCGGCAAGGCCAAAGCCCGCGGCGAGCGCCTGCCTGCGCGTCAGATTGGTCCGCCCGTCGGCCTCCCGATGGGAGGCCCCCCTCTTACCCCGTTCTTTTGTCATCGTGTGCTCACGATCGGTGTTCTCTAAGCCGGCCGATCCGCCGGATGCTGCGCCCGCATCGACACAGTCCCAATCTGCCCCCTTAGGTGTGCTTTGCGGCAGCAGCAAGGTTGCGGGTTCATCTTAGGGCGGACCTATAGCTGATTTCCTCGCGCCGGGCCAAACCCGACACATCACTGTCACGTGAGTAACGTTCGGATTTCAGGGAGGGTTTCCCTGCCGCAACACTGCGGTAACAGCGCTCGGCACGAATTCTCGACAATGGTCAGGGGCTTCGCGTAATATGCCGCCGCTGTGAGTGGGCTGGCGCAGGGGTAAGCCATGAGGCGCGTGCGGGATGCGGTAAACCCGGACCGGGTTTTCCGCGGGATGGGTTTTGGCGGCCGTATGGTACTGGCGGCGGCCGGGTTCTCGGCTATCCTCCTTCTTCCTCAGCCGGCGGCGGCGAGCGATCCGATCGCTTGTGATGCGCCTCGTGCGCTTGTTGCCTTCGAGGCGCCGTTGCGGGGACTCGCGCGAATCGCCGAGCGCAACCGGGAGATTCGCATCGTGGCACTCGGCTCGTCCTCGACGGAGGGGACAGGCGCGTCCACGCGCCAGGCCGCCTACCCTGCGCGCTTCGATCAGGAGATGGACCGGCGCTTTCCAGGCAAGGACTTTCAGGTGGCCAACCTCGGCAAGGGCGGTGAGCTCGCCGAGGGCATGCTCGTACGGCTCATCCGCGATGTGATCCCGTCACGCCCGGCGCTGGTCCTGTGGCAGACGGGGGTCAACGATGCCATCAACGGCATCGACATTGAGGTTTTCCGCAAGACGCTGCTGAGCGGGATCGCCGCGCTCAAAGCTGCCAGCATCGAGGTCGTGCTGGTCGATCCACAATTCTATCCGCGCTCGGCCGGCGTCGCTCACTACCAGGAGTATGTCGCGGTTATGAGGAGCATCGCACGCGAGCAGGGCGTGCCGGTGTTCCGTCGCTACGCGATCATGCAGCACCTCATCTCCAGCGGCCAGTACGCGGAGGCCGAGCTGCTGTGGAAGGACAAATTCCACCTCAACGACGTCTCGTACGGCTGCCTAGCCGATCTTATGGCGAAGGCTGTCGAGGCGGAGATCCGGCGGCCGCAGAATACCGTGATCTCGGCGGGTGTTGCGCCAACAAGGCCGATTGCCGGCTGGTCGCCGTCAGCGGCCTATTGAGCTGGCCGCCTGACGGACCGCAAAGCTTACCAGTGGTGGCGACGGATATAGCCGTGATGGCGGGCGTGCCAGTCGCGGTTATGCCAGTCCCTGCGCGGATGACCCCACGACTGGAAGTACGGCGGCCGGGCCTCGATCCAGTGATAGTAGTGCATATGGCTGCGCTCGCGCACGTAGCGCGCAGGCGACCAGTATGCTGAGTTGTAGTAGGGGTAATAGCCGCGCGGGCTATAGCGGTAGGCGTAGGGATCCACGTCGAAGACATAGCGGTGATGGTGGTGCGCGTGCTTGCGGGTCGCGCTCGCCTTCCGGCCGTCCTTCATGCCATCGGCGGCGGCCTGCTGCGCAGGAATGGCCCCGAAAGCAACCACTGCGGCGAACCCCAGCAGCGACATCGTCCAGCGCATTATTGGTCTCCTCGAACGGGGTCGCCACGCTTGCATGGCGACGAATCACGTGGGTCCACAAAAGCTTACACCGAAGCGTCGATCACGTTGTGCATCTGCTGTCAAAATGCTGAATTTTGAACTTCACCTGTCACGCTGATGCCGCAATGCCCCCCGACAGGAAACGGGCCGGTCCGTGGGATCGAGGCCGGCCCGCGCTGGCCCAGAACCGGACGGGGGCCGCCGCCGGCCCAGGAAAAAGCATAGAAATAGCAAGACTTTGCGTGCGAGGGGGATGATCGTGCTGAACTGGATGGCTCATGTCCGGCTCGCCGGGCTCGTGCTTGTACTGCTCCTGGCGATCGCCGCGCCTCTGGGTACGGCGGGGGCCATCGAGCCCCGCGCCGACGAGAAGGCGCGGCTCAAGGCATGCGAGAAGTCGCTGTGCTCGCTCGTCGTCTCGAAGAAGTCCGTCAAGGGCGACCTGCAGTGCCCCCTGAGCAAAGCCTGGTCCAAGAAGACCATGAAGGAGGGCTCGGCGCGCAAGCTGCACTGGGGTTTCGGGGCCGCGAAATGCGAGGTCGAGCTCAGGGTGCCGCGCGAGATGATCGTCGGCGCACTTTCGGCCGCCGAGATCAAGGTGACGCTGCCACCCCACACCGTCGAGTGCGAGGTCGAGCGCGAGAGCAAGATCGACAAGGCGCATATCACGCTGGCGCCCATCATCGAGCTGAAGGATGGCCGGGCGAAGAAGATCTGGGTGAACGTCACCGACATCAAGGCGCCGGGCGTCATCAAGGGTGTCGTCTGGTCGGCAGCGCAGCTCGAGGACTCCGTCGGTGTCTTCCATCGCCGGATGATCAAGGCTGTTAACCGCTTCATCAGCGAGGATTGCCCGAAAGTAGCCAGCGGGGGTTGACCTCGGGGCTCGATCAGCGAACAAACCCTGCGCATGTTGCGCCGCCACTGAATGATGGTGCGGCGCGGCATGAGACCAACCAGCAGGGTGGCGCAAAGTGATGATCGACTACGTTCGGAAGGGCCGGCTCAACGTCGCGAAAGTCCTCGCCGCGTTCATCGATCAGGAAGCCCTGCCTGGCACGGGCGTCGACGGCGCGGTCTTCTGGGCCGGCCTCGAGCACATCATTGCGACGCTCGCGCCTGAGAACCGGGCACTCCTCGCGAAGCGCCAGACGATCCAGAGTGAGATAGATGCGTGGCATCGCGCCAATCGCGGCCGGCCGAACGATCCTGCGGCCTACCGGGCATTCCTGGAAAGCATCGGCTACCTCGTACCCGAGGGGCCGGATTTCACGATCGATACGGCGGGCGTGGACGACGAGATCGCCACCATGGCCGGACCGCAGCTCGTCGTGCCGGTGAGCAGCGCGCGGATGTCGCTCAATGCAGCCAACGCGCGCTGGGGCTCTCTTTACGATGCGCTGTACGTATCGGATGCCATTCCCGAGGATGGCGGCGCTGCGCGCGGTGCTGCGTACAACCCGGTGCGCGGCGCCAGGGTCGTGGCGAAAGTGCAGGACTGGCTCGATGCCTTTCTGCCGATCGAGAACCTCAAGGGGCCACGTTCTCATGGAGAAGTGCTCGCCTACACCATCGAGGTCGGCACGCTCCTCTTCGATGTCGGGGCGACGGAGCCCCGCGCTTATCTCTCCGACAGCGCTCAGTTCCTCGGCTATCAGGGCGATCCGCTGAAGCCGAGCGCGATCCTGCTCGAGCACAACGGTCTCGGCATCGAGCTGAGATTCGATCGCGGCACGCCTGTCGGGGCCGCCCATCAGGCCGGCCTCGCCGACGTGCACGTCGAGGCGGCCCTCTCGACGATCGTCGATTTCGAGGATGCAACGGCGGCCGTTGATCCCGAGGACAAGGTGGCCTGCTACCGGAATTGGCTGGGTCTCATGAAGGGCACGCTCGAGGCGACCGTCACGACGGCGCGGGGCACCATGACACGGCGGCTTGCGCCGGACCGCACGTACACCTTGCCCGATGGCGGCGAGGCGGTGATGCCTGGGCGCAGCCTCTTGCTGGTGCGTAATGTCGGGCACCTCATGAGCGATATGAGCGTCCTCGATGCCGATGGCACCCCCGTGCCCGAGGGCATTCTGGATGCGCTCATCACGAGCGTGATCGCCATGCACGATCTCAAGGGCACGGGCACGCTCCGCAACAGCCGCGAAGGCTCGATCTACATCGTCAAGCCGAAGATGCACGGGCCAGAGGAGGTCGCGTACACCGACCGCCTGTTCGCCATGTCCGAGGGTGTGCTGGGCCTGCCGCGCAACACGATCAAGATGGGACTCATGGACGAGGAACGGCGCACGAGCGTCAACCTCAAGGAATGCATCCGCGCGGCCAGATCCCGCGTGTTCTTCATCAACACGGGCTTCCTCGACCGCACGGGCGACGAGATCCACACCAGCATGGAAGCTGGTCCCGTGATCCGCAAATCGGAGGTGCCGAGGACCCCGTGGATCAAAGCCTACGAGAACCGCAATGTCGATATCGGCATCGCGTGCGGCCTGCCGGGGCGCGCTCAGATCGGCAAGGGCATGTGGGCCAAGCCGGATTTGATGTCGGCCATGCTCACGGAGAAGATCGCGCATCCTGAGGCCGGTGCGAGTACGGCCTGGGTTCCCTCGCCGATTGCCGCGACGCTGCACGCTGTCCACTATCATCTGGTCGATGTGGGTGCGCGGCAGGCAGCGATCGCAGGCCGCCCACGCGCGAGCCTCGACGATCTGCTGACGCCGCCGATTGCTGACCGTCCGAACTGGTCGCCCGAGGACATCCAGCGCGAGCTCGACAACAACGCCCAAGGCATTCTCGGCTATGTCGTGCGCTGGATCGATCAGGGCATCGGCTGCTCGAAGGTGCCGGATATCGACAACGTGGCGCTGATGGAGGATCGGGCGACGCTGCGCATTTCGAGCCAGCACATGGCCAACTGGCTTCATCACGGCGTGGTCAGCGAGGCTCAGGTCATCGAGACCATGAAGCGCATGGCGGCGGTCGTCGACGCCCAGAATGCGCACGATCCCGCCTACCGGCCCATGGCTCCCGATCTGGATGGATCGATTGCCTTCCAGGCCGCCTGCGATCTGGTGCTGAAGGGCCGCAAACAGCCGAACGGTTACACCGAGCCGATCCTCCATGCCCGCCGCCTCGAAGCCAAGGCGCGGGATGGATCCGCCGGCTGAGCGGATGGACTTGGGCGATCCCTGCGCTTATGATTCGGCGTGTCGGGGGACTTCCAGGAAGGCGGATCGGGCATGAACGACGCACCTTCGGGCATGAATTCCTATCGGATCAATTCGCTTGCCGAGCTGGAGGCCCTCTACGGGCAGCCGAGCGGCGCGGCGGTCGCGAAAGAAATCGACCACCTCAATGGTCCCTATCGCGCTTTCGTCGAGAAGGCGCCGTTCGTCGCCATCGCTTCGGCGGGAGCGGAAGGCCTCGACTGCACGCCGCGCGGCGATCCGGCCGGCTTCGTGCGCATCGTCGATGACCGGACGCTGTTGATTCCTGACCGGCGCGGCAACAACCGCATCGACACCTTGCGTAACATCGTCGAGACCGGGCGCGTTGGTCTCCTGTTCCTCATTCCCGGCGTCGGCGAGACGCTGCGCGTCAATGGCCGCGCCTACATCACGACCGATCCGGTGCTCTGCGCGACGTTCGAGATGCAGCGCCAGGTGCCGAAGAGCCTCATCGTGGTCGAGATCGAGAAAGTCTATTTCCAGTGCACGAAGGCGCTCGTGCGTTCGAAGCTCTGGGATCCGGCGACGCAGATCAAGCGGTCGGAACTGCCGAGCGTCGGTGAGCTGGTCGCCGCGACCATGAAGGGCGCCGATGCCGACGAGTACAACCGCATCTATCCCGAGCGCATCAAGCAGACGATCTACTGATCAAACGGCTCCGGCGCCCGTATCAGGGCTTGCTTTCGCCGAGCCGCGTCGCGTGGCTGGCGGCGACGTGCCAGCTCTGGCCCTCGCGCGTGTAAACGGCCGTCCAGCGCACGTCGTACGTCTTGCCGTCGTCCGACTTGATCGGCGAGACGCCGGTCGCGATGCCGACCCAGTCGTTCGGAATGCGAATGACGAGATCACTCACCGGTGCGGTCTCGATGACAGGATCGCCCTTCAACAGCGTGGCAATGCGGGCGTCCTTGCCGTCGAGCTTGCCCGAGGTATGGGTGTGCACGAAGGACGGCGCATACATGCGCTGAAGCCGCTTCGCGTCTTTCGCTTTGATGGCTGTTGCTACGTCCCTGCGGAACGCCGCGACCTCTCCGCTGATCAGCTTCCGCTGAGCTTCGCTGACGATCGCGGGGGGATGAGCCGAGGCCTTTTCGAGGGCGGTAGCCGCGGCGGCGGCACAAAGGAGGGTAACACCGGCAAGAAGACGCGCGACACGCATGGCTGAAGCCTTCCCGCAAGGACTGGGTTGGCTACAGCATAGCACCAGGATTGCGG
>CAUJKI010000173.1 GCA_963205015.1 Pseudomonadota bacterium | reverse complement strand
AACTTGGGATCGCACGCGGCGCGGCAGGCGCCCCAGGCGTCCTTCAGCGAACCGCCGCGGCGCGCGACCTGGGCAACCGGCCGATATGTCGAGCGCACGAAATCGGCGGTGAGGTCGAGCGCCTCGTTGACCTGCGCGGTTCCGACAAGAGCGCCGCCGCGACCGGGGGCGATCGAGTCCGGCGCATAAGCGCGGATGGCTTCGAGCGTCCCCGGCCAGTCATTGAAATGCGCATCGCCGCAGTAGCAGGCGGAATGATACTCGACGATATCGCCGGTCATCATGACGTTGGCGTCGGGCACGAAAGCGACGATGTCGCCGGCCGTATGCGCGCGACCGACGAACATCAGCTCGACGGGACGCTTGCCAAGGTCGATGGTCATGCGCTGCTTGAACGTCATGCTCGGCCAGGTGAGGCCGGGAATGGACTCATGTCCCTGGAAGAGACGCGGGAAGCGGCCGAACTCTGAATCCCAGTCCTCCTGCCCGCGCTCGTGGATCATGGCGTGGCATTTCTCCGAGGCGATGATCTCGCTCGCCTTGAAGGCCGAAGCGCCGAGCACACGCACGGCATGATAGTGCGAGAGCACGACGTACTTGATCGGGCGGTCGGTGACCTTGCGGATATGCTCGATGACCTTGCCGGCAAGGCGCGGCGTTGCCTGGGCATCGACGATCATCACCGCGTTGTCGCCGATGATCACGCCGGTGTTCGGATCACCCTCGGCCGTGAAGGCGTAGAGATTGCGCCCGATCTCCGTGAAGGAGATCTTCTTCTCGGTCATATCGCCGACCGATGCGAAGGCTTTGCCGCTCATGCGTCCTCCTGATGTTGTTCTCTTTGAAACTCAGGGCTTGCCGTTGAAGCGCTTCTCGAGGCCATCCCAGCAAGCGGCATAGTCCGGCTGCAGCGTCTCGAGCTCGGCGGCGAAGCGCGTCAGGTGCTGGGGAAAGCGCGTCTCGAACATGAAAGCCATGGTGCCCGTGAGCTTCACGGGCTTGAGCTCGACCGTGCTCGCGTGCCGGAAGGCATCGGCATCGGGACCATGCGGGAGCATGCAGTTGTGCAAGCTGATGCCGCCGGGCACGAAGCCCTGGGGCTTGGCATCGTAGACGCCGTAGATGAGACCCATGAACTCGGACATGATGTTCATGTGATACCAGGGCGGCCGGAAGGAATGCTCGGCAACGAGCCAGCGCTCGGGGAAGATGACGAAATCGACATTGGCCGTGCCGGCTGTCTCGGACGGCGCCGTGAGCACGGTGAAGATCGACGGATCCGGATGATCAAAGAGGATCGCGCCGACAGGCGAGTAGGTCTTGAGGTCGTACTTGTAGGGCGCGTAGTTGCCGTGCCATGCGACGACGTCGAGCGGCGAGTGGCCGATCTCGGTGGTGTAGAATTTTCCCGCCCACTTGACCGTCAGCCGGCAGGGTTTCTCCTTGTCTTCGTAAGCGGCGACGGGCGTCTTGAAGTCACGCGCATTGGCGAGGCAGTTGGCGCCGATCGGCCCGCGATCGGGCAGCGTGAACTTGGCACCATAATTCTCGCAGACATAGCCGCGGACGGGGCCGTCGATCGGCAGGGCCTTGAACTTGACGCCGCGCGGGATGATGCAGATCTCGCCGGGGCCGACTTCGATGATGCCGAACTCCGTGAAGAAGCGCGCGCGGCCTTCCTGGGGGAGGATGAGCATCTCGCCGTCGGCATTGAAGAAGTATTCGTCCTCCATGGGGCCTGTCATGAGGAGGACGTGTGCCGCCATGCCCGCCTGCGTGTTGACGTCCCCGGCTGTGGTCATGGTGCGGATGCCATCGATGAACGAGAGGCGCTCGTTCGGGATCGGCACGGGTCCCCAGCGCAACTGGCCGATGGGCAACTCGTGCTCGTCGAGAGCCGGCGCCGTCTTCCAATAGGGCACGGCCGCCTTCTTGAAGTGGCTCGCGTGACGAACGGAAGGGCGGATGCGATAGAGCCACGAACGCTCGTTCGCGCCGCGCGGAGCCGTAAAGGGCGAGCCGGAAAGCTGCTCGGCATAGAGCCCGTAGGCGCAGCGCTGAGGCGAGTTCTGCCCTTGCGGGAGCGCACCCGGAAGGCTCTCGGTCTCGAAATCGTTGCCGAAGCCCGGCATGTAGGCGAGGGACATGGCGATCGGCCTCCCTGGTTCCTGGGGGCGAAGAACCCGTCGAGCGATCGGCCTTCATGGCCGCTGACGGTCACCCGCGCCGCATTGGCGCAACTTTGCCAACACCTCGGGGCGGGAGGCAACCGCATTTCCCATGTGCCCGCTCCGCCACTCGAGCCCACCGCACCACGTGCCCCGCGCGGCAAAGTAGGTGGTCCCCCGCGTATTGTTGCTCTTCGCGCACATGTTCCCAGCCGAGCACGCGGCACAATGCCTCGAAAGCGATTCCGCCTTTGGCTGGCCCACCTTCCTGCCTATGGTCCCGCTCCACGTAACGCGCACGCAGGGATGATCATGCGCCCGCGAGAACTGACCCTTGGACTCCTGGCAGCAGCACTCCTGGCCGGCACCGCATTACCGGCGAGCGCGTGGCCGCCGAATGCCGCTTCGACCGACCTCGAGGCTTACGAGAGCGCCATCCAATCGGAGTTCCTCCTGCACATCGACCCCGTCTGGTTGTCATTCGAGCCGGACAAGGAGGCCGCTAAAGGCAAGGGCCCGGCGCCTGCGGCTGGCCCGCAGCCTGGCACAGCAGCCGCGTTCTCCCCGCAGGAGACGCAGAGCGCGATCGCCCGCGCGATCAAGTCCGGCTATTCGGTCGGTATCGAACCCGAACAGTTCCCCGCCGAGCTGAACCGCGGCTACGCGGTTACGGAGAGCATCAAGACTGCTGTTCGGGCGGGCTTCGATGCGCCCGTCGGCGATGAGATGCGCATGACCGCAGCCGCCGCCGAGGCGAAGCTTGCCCTCGGGCACCTTGCCCCCGCCATTTCATGGGCCTGGCACACGGGCGTCGACATGAGCTTCCAGGGGCGCGGCACCAGCGCAGTGGAGTCCGGCCCGCAGTTCAAAGTCGGTGACGACCGGCTCGCCCTGACACTCAGCCCGAAAGTGGCGCACAGCCTCGGCCCGCATCACGAGAGTGGCGACGTCGCCTTCGCCTACGCTGCCGGGCTCAAGGGCGAGATCGCCAAGGGCGTCGCGCTCGGCATCGAGGCCTTCGGCGCAACATCGGAGATTGCCGCCGTACCCGGCACAGCCCTCCAGACACACCGCACGAGCCCTGGCCTCTATGTCGGCGTCGGCCTTCTCCCGCCCCCGAAGGCGGATGCAAACGGCTCGAAGCTCTCGCTCGAGATCGGTGCGCTCACAGGAATGAGCGAAACCCACTCGGACTGGGCCGGAAAAGTCAAAGCCGCGGTGAGCTGGTAACCGCCCACCCGCACTCGGCCGCGCTGCACTATCAGCGTCACATCTCAAAATGAAAGCGGGGCCTGATGAGGCCCCGCTCGCATGGTCTTGCTGCCGGGAAGCAGTCAGATCAGAAGGTCGCCTTTGCCGTCGCCACGAACCGCTCGTCGCAGCTGAAGAGCTTACCCACCGCGCAGAAATCCAGGTTCGAGTCCCAGTAGCGGAGGTCGAGCGAGAAGTTGTCGGTGAAGGCGAAGGTCACACCCGCATTCCAGTAGGTGTAGTTGTCAGTGAAGAAAGCAGCCCTATAGGAAGCATCGTCGCCCCATTGATGGCCGATCAAGGCGCTGACCGTCGGTGTGATCGAGCCGAGCTTCGGCAGCTCCTGGGAGATGGTG
>CAUJKI010000172.1 GCA_963205015.1 Pseudomonadota bacterium | reverse complement strand
CGTGTTCAACGGCTTCGGCTGCAGCGGCGGCAACGTCTCGCCGTCTCTCGCGTGGAAGAACGTTCCCGCGGGCACGAAGAGCTTCGCGGTCACCGTGTACGACCCCGACGCGCCGACCGGCAGCGGCTGGTGGCACTGGGTGGTGTTCAACCTTCCCGCGTCGACCACGACGATCGCGCTCGGCGCGGGGGAGAAGACGGGCGCGGCGCTGCCCGCTGGCTCGGTGCAGGGACGGACCGACTTCGGGGCGCCAGGCTGGGGCGGCCCCTGCCCGCCTGTCGGCGACAAGGCGCACCGCTACGTCTTCACGGTGCACGCGCTGAAGACCGACAAGATCGACGTCCCCGCGGACGCGACGGCGGCGCTCGTCGGCTTCATGGTCCACGCGAACACGATCGGCAAGGCGGGCTTCACCGGGAAGTACGGACGGGCCAAGTAGGACCGACCCGCGAGTTCGGACAGGGACGTGGGCGAGTGGCGCACATCATTGGAAGCTGGTGGCGACGGCTTTAGCTGGCCGCTCGGCCCCGAGCGCTACGGCGCCTTGGCGATCGCGACAGCGAGCGCCTCACCCAAACGTCGAGCGCCGCCGATGTTGAAATGAACGTCGTCGTAGTAGATCGCCGTGGAGTGCGGAAGTAACGCGTCGGCGTCGACGCAGACGAGCTTACGCTCTTCGCACAGCCTCAGCGTGATCGCGTTGTATTTCGCCAGTGCCCGTTGCATGGAAGCGGCCGAGTAATACTGCGGTGCCGGGGGATGCGCGAAAACGCTTTGTTCGACCGAGCCGAACCAAAGCAGGCTCTCATCGTCGGCAGGCATCGGGTTGCGATAAAGCGATCCTTGAGTCACCAGCACCAGACGAATGCCGAGCGGAAGCACGATGCCCGCGATGCGGTGAAGGTTGTCGTCGAAGGCAATCAGGCAAGGCGCGAGGTCCGGGTCCGAGTCGATCTTCTGCGCGCCGGCTCGCGCCGCACGAAGAACGCGATAGTAGGACGCTTGACGATCCTGCACGACCGCCGCACCCGCTCCACCAGCCGGTTCGGGAGCTGAAAACCGCATGACGACGCGATCCACCATCGTCTGCAGGCGCAACCCGCGTCCCGCTCCCGGCGAGTTGACCTCGGCGAATATGCGGCGGCCATAGGCATCCCACGCATCGGGCCACCGAAAGCGAAACGCGGTTTCCACGAGGTCGCGTCGGTCACCCGACACGCACATCGTGAGGTCGTTGATACCCGCCTGGACGATAACCACATCGGGTTTGATGTCGTCCACATAGGCGAGCGCTTGCGTAACATGGGCGAAGCTCGTAAGGCCGGACTTGCCCGCGTTCCCGACCCAGACCGGCCGCGCCAATCGCCGCCCGAGCTCGCGCTCCAACACGGCGGTCCATGCGTCGTGATCGTCGAGATAGAGCGCCTCGGTGGTGCTTCCGCCGATCGCGAGCACACGCATGACACCCGGCGCAGGCAAGGGACCGCTTCGGAGTCCGGCAGCATCGACGGTGAAATGGCTCTCCGCATATTCGACACCCGGCATGACACCCTTCTCCGGACGGAAGACGGTCGTGCGCGATGGAGGATGCAGGATATGGCGAACGTCGGTCGGGGCGGGGACTACCAGACGCAGAACGCCCTCCGCAGCGCCGACCGTGACGAACAAGGCGACGCCCGCGATGGCGATCTCATTGCGCCGTGCGCGCCACAGCGCAAAAGCAGCGACGAATCCGATTGCGAGGGCCAGGAGTGTCCAGGCGACGCTGCTCCAACGCCGCGGCCTGTCCGGCACGCCGAGACGAATCGCATCGTCCCGGAGTTGCCACGCCCAGGTGTCATGTGGAGTGGTTCTGCGCGCCGCTTCGAGCATCGCGCGCGCCTCCTCGCGACGCCCTGCGCGCTCGAGCGCGATGACGATTAGGTGGTCACGGTTCGCGCGCTGCCCTGGAACCGGATCATGCACCCGCGACGAAAGGAGCAGTCTCGCAGCATCGTCAGGTCGATCGAGCTCGAGAAGCACTCGCGCCGCCTCCCCGTTCACGAAGTCGGCGGAAACCAGGTCGCCATCGCGCCGATAAGACTCCGAGAGCTCGGAGTAGATCCCCAGCGCGATTGAACGCTCTCCGGCGTCGACGGCTGCTTTCGCTCGATCGAGCCGCGCCTGGATCTCGGTCTGGTTCTGTGCTGACGCTGTCGTTGGCAACGCCGCGAGGATCAGCGCCAGCAGAAGCCAGGCGAGACTAGAAGATCGTGTAGATGAACGGCGCAATCGCCGATCCCTGGCCCAAGACGAGCAGCGCGCCGAGGAGTACGAGCACAAGCACGATCGGCACGAGCCAGAACTTCTTGCGCACACGGAGGAACACCCAGAGGTCCTTCAACAGGTCCCACATCAGAAAGGCCTCTCCATATCTTCGGTCGGGCGCTCGACCGACGGTTGGCGGTAGCTGCGCTCGCCCCGTTTCATGCGGCGCATCGGATCACGACCTGCAAGGCGCATCAAAAAGCCCATCGGCACCAGGACGAGATAGAAAACGATAGCGAGCAGAATACGTGAATTGATCCAACCCAGGACGGCTCCGATAGCCATCCAGGCGCGATGTACCGGGGCCAGCCAGTTTGGCGCGAACGTCGCCGGCGCGGCGAAGAGCGCCGTTACGATCCAAGGCCATTTCGGCCACGCGCGACCGAACATCCAAGGCAACAGCAGGCCGAACAGGGAGGCGATGATCGCCGCCATCAGCAAGCCGAACTTGCGCAGTTCGGCGGATGTCGGAGGGGTCGCGGGAGCAGACATCGTCAATCAGGCGCGAAGTCCTGCTTCGGATAGCGTGCGCGTAGCGCCGGCGGCTGCGCGTCCTTGAGAACAATGAGGTCTTCGATCGCGAGTGCATCCATTTCTGTCCCCATGAAACAGCGATAGGCGTCCTCCGGCGTGCATACGATGGGTTCTCCGCGGACGTTGAACGACGTGTTGATCAGCACCGGACAACCGGTGCGCCGTTCGAACGCCTCGATCAACGCATGGAAACGCGGATGGGTGTCGGCGTGAACCGTCTGCACGCGCGCCGAGTGGTCGACGTGCGTTATCGCTGGCAGCGTCGAGCGCTGGCGCTTGAGTCTTGCCAACCCCGCCGATCCGGCGTCATCGACCGGGAGACGGTGCTTCTCGCCGACCGGGGCGACCAGCAGCATGTATGGGCTCGCGCGATCGAGCTCGAACCAATCGCTGACCGCCTCGGCCTTGACCGCAGGCGCGAACGGCCGAAACGACTCCCGATACTTGATCTTGAGGTTGAGGACGGATTGCATCGTGGGACTGCGCGGGTCGCCCAGAATCGATCGGCCGCCCAGAGCGCGCGGGCCGAACTCCATGCGCCCCTGGAACCATCCCACCACCTTACCTTCGGCCAGGAGGTCGGCGCAGCGCTCCACGACCGCATCACCGTCGTAGGCTTGGTATGGCGCGCCGAGTCGATCCAAGACGACGCGGGCGTCCGCCGTGGTGTACGCAGGCCCGAGGTACGCGCCGCGCATCGCATCCGGGCTGGTCGGTCGCCGCTCGTTCCCGGCGTACTCGTAGTACGCGGCCAGCGCTGCCCCGATCGCACCGCCAGCGTCGCCTGCGGCCGGCTGGATCCACAGGTCGCGGTATCCGGCCTCGCGAAGCACGCGCCCGTTTGCCACGCAGTTGAGGGCGACTCCGCCGGCGAGGCAAAGGTACTCGACATCGAGCTCGCTCCTCACGGTGCGTGCGAGGCGCAGCACGGCCTCTTCGGTCACGACCTGGATCGATCGCGCGATGTCCATGTCGCGCTGAGTGGCCGACGTGTCGGGGTCACGCGGAGGGCCGCCGAACAGCGCGTCGAACTTGGCGTTGGTCATCCGAAGGCCAGTCGAATAGTCGAAGTAGCTCATGTCCAGGTGGAACGTGCCGTCCTCCTTGAGTTCGATCAGATGCTCGAGGATCGTGTCGACGTAGCGAGGTTCGCCATAGGGCGCGAGCCCCATGAGCTTGTATTCGCCACTGTTGACGCGAAAACCCGTGTAGTAGGTGAACGCGGAGTACAGCAAGCCCAGCGAATGGGGGAAGTCGATTTGCCACCGCGGACGCAAGCGGTGCCCATCGCCCAGCCACACCGACGTTGTCGCCCATTCGCCGACGCCGTCGAGGCACAAGACGCCGGCGCGCTCGAATGGACTAGGGAAGAACGCCGACGCAGCATGCGACTGGTGGTGCTCGGCGAACAACATTGGCGCTAGACACTTCTCGTCGATCCGACCGAGTGCGGAGAACTCCCGTCGCAATGTCGCCTTGAGATACAGCTTGTCCGTGAGCCAAACCGGCATGCTCATCAGGAACGAGCGGAAGCCGCGCGGCGCGTTCGCGAGGTACGTCTCGAGGAGGCGCTCGAACTTGAGCAGCGGCTTGTCGTAGAACACGATCCGATCGACATCGCCAAGCGCAATTCCACCCTCGGCAAGGCAATAGCTAATCGCATTCGTCGGGAAACCCGCGTCGTGCTTCTTTCGGGTGTATCGCTCCTCCTGTGCGGCGGCGACGATCCGTCCGTCGGCGATGAGCGCAGCGGCGCTGTCGTGATAGTAGGCGGAAATTCCCAGGATGTTCATTCAAGCGACCGCGAACGTATTGCTTGTCGCGACGTGCATTCTCTCAGGAACCAGCTGCGAAGAGTGCTTCCGGTGTAGAGGATGGATGAGTAGGCCATTCTCGACCATGGAAACTAAGCAGGGGAGCCCTACCAGTTGACTCGCGAGGGCGCGACCGACGGTCGAAGTGAAAGTCGCCGGCAGGCCACGACGCTCCCAAAGGCTTTCGACCGAGGATGTCCGCACTTGGTTTCGAGCGTCGAGCGATCAGGCATTGTCTCGTTTGCATGCGTACGAGAGAAGCCGTCATTCGATGTGCCCGTGCACACCGGGCGCGGCGCACGGACGTCAGTTAGCGCGGCTCCGGTTGATGCCGATCCCGCGTTGCTCGGGCGCGGACCCGTCAGAATTGACTTTCAAGTGCAATCCACTCGTTGAGGTCCGCACCGAGAATGAGCCTCGGATACTGGCGCATAACCGAATGTGTGGCCTACAAACGACCTCACCATCGGCTTGCTCCGGAGGCGCAATCTTCCTCGACGGAGCATGGACCTGCTCAAGGTTGCAAGGCAAGCGCTATTGTAGTATACAATCGTTTGGGAGCGAATCTAGGGGACAACCTGAGGAGAGCACCATGGCGATCAATACCGCTTCCAACGTAGGTGGTGGTCGAGAGGTCTACAAACAGCTGACGCTCGGCAATACCAACATCGAGCACCGAACCCTGTCAGAAGGAAACGGCGTAACTCTTACCCAAAACACCAATGACGTGAACGTGAAAGTGAATCAGGCCTACTCTTTCACGATGACGGGGCAGAACAAGTTTCTATACAACACGCCGGAGGCGCCTAACCCCTCCGATGCGAGCCCGTTGAACAAGTATTCGGTCGTGGTATCGCGTACGGCCGCGGCAGGCGGAGCCGCTGGAACGCAGCAGTCCGCATTGCTCGTGAAGGAACAGAATCAAAGCGGAAATCAATCCTACGAGTGGTTGCAGCTCAATTACCTGGATGACTACGCAGATGCCGGGGAGAATGTCTGCTACTACGCCAAAGCTTACAAGCACGGCCAAGCGCCCATCTGGGGAGGAGTTTTCGAGGTGCGGAACTACGGCACCAACAATGCGTCGGCCATGTATGGAATCGAAATCTCGCTCCAATCAAATGGCACGTCGAGCGCCGGCCTACACCAGGGATGCGCCATCTTCTTTGGCGCTAAGGATGCCGGCACAGCGTCGGAGCAAGAAAGCGGCGTAAACATCGCGCCTGTATCCGGGCACGAAGCTGCAGCAAAGCTCCGCTACGGGTACGTAGCTCAAGGCAAGGTCTACGAGAGTTTTGCATCGGCCGCTACCGGGACAAAAGGGCTGGCTTGCTACGGCTCTTACAGTACTGCAGCCATTGATCTAAGCGGCACTTCCAGCACCCATGTCGGGCTCCTCCTGGGTAAGGGTCAAACGATCAAGTTCCAGAGCGGGACGGGTAACGGTGCTGCAGATACGTGGTACTCGGGCGGCTTTACCCCGACGTTCGTTGGTGCATTGGCGATCATGGTAGATGGGACAACGCTCTACGTTCCGGTCTGCTCGAATCATCCATGAGTCTTGGCTGCAGCCAGTGCGAACATCGCGTACCCATCGTCATGCCGATGGGTACGCGCCCGCACTCGATGCGCCACGAATTGGAATGGTAGTTCAATCGTTGTCCTTTGGCGATTCGGTCGGCCACGGCCAAACAATACTGCTGTCACGTGAACCCAGACGCAGCGGATGGCGAAAGCCCGACAGGCGATGCGCGTGATGCCAGTCTTCGCCAAACATTTTGCGTAGACGAACTGGGGGAGTTCCGACGCGCGACCGCCGCCTGGTGCAGCGGCTGCGAGATTGCCAGACCCAGTAGGTATCTGCGGAGCGATGATCGGCTGGTACGGCACCGCGATGCTCTGCTACGTGATGCCGAAGGAGCACCTCGGGCTCCCGAACAAGACCGACGTCAAGGACGGCATCGTCACCTACAAGATCGCGGCGCACGCCGCCGATCTCGCCAAGGGGCACCCCGGCGCCCAGATCCGCGACAACGCGCTCTCCAAGGCGCG